>JANYIN010000011.1 GCA_025362035.1 Gemmatimonadaceae bacterium
GGCGAAACGCCGAAAGCAAGACGGAATCGTAGTCGCCGTGCCGAGGCCCTTGAGCCTCGTGTGTTGGCAAGGAGTGCCCCCCGGCCACGCGCTCATTCAACCCGAACGCAGCGCCGCCGACGGAGGCAGTGAGGTAGCCGACTAAGTGTGTGTCCACTCGTCCGCCCGGCCGCAGAGACCGCTGCGGGACCGACCAAAACGCGTCGCCGAGTCACGCCAGGCGGGCCCGCTTCAGTACAGGTTTGGAAAGGATGCCACGCCATCCGCTGTTGCAAACTCACCTGTTTGCGCGCAAGCAGGGCAAAGGTCAACGCGCGGAATACACGGCCGTCTTGGCGTTGTCACTGACACGACCCGCCATTCCTACGTACAGCCTCCGCTCCCGGCATCATTTGATGCTAGCCCCAGCCTCCCGGAGGGTGTGCGAACCGCTCTGCCCTTCGCGCAATCACCTGACGAGCGATGCGCATTGCGCGCGCTCACGACGGTCAGCTGTGCTGGGACGACGAATGTGCTTCCGCCCGTCCCACTTCCCTCAGTTGACGGACTTCACGCGGATGGCCACATCGCTCGCGATCGACCAGCTGATCACCTGTCCCATCCGGTAGCATCGCCGCTGGATGCTGTCCGCCGCCGGCCACCGCACGGTCGACACAAGCGCCTTCACCGTCCGCAACGACGTCGCCGGCGTCGCGCCGTTCTGGTACAGCGCATCCACCAGCGACTCCACCAGCTGCTTCCGCCGCCCGTCGTCGCTGCCCCCGCTCTGTAAATCGCCGGTGAGCGCGGCCGCCGCCGCCGCCACCACCTCGGACGAGACCGCGGATGACTTGCGCTTGGTTGCTGGCATGTATTCAGACCCTTCTGGACAGGTGGGTGGCGACACGGCCGGCAGGCAGCGTCAACAATGGAAGCGGAGCCGGTGGACTCCCAGCCGCTTCCGTAATCTACTCCAAAGACCGCACCACCGCCGAACTCGTGATCCCCTCTGCCTCGGCCTGGAAGTTGAGCACAATTCGATGACCCAACACGGGCTCCGCCATCGCCGCTACATCTTCCATGTCCGGCATCGCCCGCCCGTCCATCGCCGCCCGCGCCTTCGCCCCGAGAATCAGATATTGCGACGCGCGCGGCCCGGCCCCCCAACTCACATACTTCTTCACCATGGGCGACGACTCCACGCCGTCCGGACGCGTGCTCCGCGCCAGCTTCACGGCGTAACTCACGATGCTGGGCGCCGCAGGCAGCCTACGCACGAGATGCAACAGCTCGGACAACTGCACCCCGGTCAGCACGGGCTGCACGGTCACCGCGCGGTCGGACGTGGTTTCCAGCACGATGCGCTCCTCCTCCTCGCGGCTGGGATACCCCACGGTCAACTGCACCATGAACCGGTCCAGTTGCGCCTCGGGCAACGGATACGTCCCCTCCTGCTCGATGGGATTCTGCGTGGCCAGTACAAAGAACGGCTCGGGCAAATGGTGCGTGGTCCCCGCCGCGGTCACGGCATGCTCCTGCATGGCCTGCAGCAGCGCGGCCTGCGTCTTCGGCGGCGCACGGTTGATCTCGTCGGCCAACACGATGTTCCCGAACACGGGACCCTGCACGAACTTGAAGAACCGGCGCCCGGTGGCGTGATCCTCCTCCAGCAACTCCGTCCCGGTGATGTCGCTGGGCATCAGATCGGGCGTGAACTGCACGCGCGAAAACTTCAAGTCCAGCGCCTCGGCCACGGTCTGCACCAGCAGCGTCTTTGCCAGTCCAGGCACGCCTACCAGCAGTGCATGACCGCCGGCCAGCAGCGTGGCCAGCAGGTTGTCCACCACGTCTCGTTGGCCAATGATGCGCCGGCCGATCTGCTCGTTCAACGCCTTCCGGGCACTGGCCAGCTGATCCAGCAGCTGAATGTCCCCACTGTCATCCCGCTGCGATACGGCCTTGAGAGAGCTTGTCACGTGTCTTGAAGGCGTGAAGATGGGTTCGTCGGCGCGCGCAAACGAAGGTTATCGCACGACACACTTTGCCAGAAGGCTCGCCCCCGGGCGCACCGCGCCGATACTGAAGACATCCCAAACCGTCCCATCGGTTGACGCGAGCCCCAGCATCCACCTGATGAACGACCGCCCTGTGCCCGCCGTTGAGCCGCCACACCGTATCCACCACACGGTCGCGCTCGACTATCGGGTTCGCATCCTGGTCTACCCGCCATACATCGGGCTCTACTTCGTGCACATGTGGGCCAGAGGCGCGTCTCCATGGGCGTGGGCACTCCTCCTATGGCAGGCGCTCGCCTGGCCACACGTGGCGCACGCCCTCGCGCTGCACAGTCGCGACAGCAAGAACGCCGAGCTCCGTAACCTGCTCGTGGACTCCCTGGTCATCGGCGCCGCCGTGCCGCTCACGGGCTACAGTCTGTGGCCCAACGCCGCCGCCCTGCTGGGCATGATCGCGGCCATGATCGCCATCGGAGGACTTCGCTTCAGCCTCGAGAGCGTGGCCGCCTGCGTGGCGGGCGCCATCTGCACGGGCCTCATGGTGGGCTTCCACCCCGACCTCTTCGGCGCCTCCGCTCTCGTGCAGCTGCTCAGCCTCGTCGCCATCATGGGCTACCTGGCGCTGTTCGCCCGCCAGACCTTCGTACAGTCGCAAGCGGTCATGCGCAGCAACCGCCAGATCCGGCTCCAGGGCGCGCTCATCGAGGAAAAGGGTGCGCTACTCGAACAGCGCTCCCGCGAACTTGAGCAGGCTCTGACCGAAGCCGAATCGGCCAACACCGCCAAAGGCAACTTCCTGGCGAACATGAGCCACGAGCTGCGCACGCCGCTCAACTCCATCATCGGCTTCGCGAACATCCTCCTCCGGAATCGCGCCGGCACCCTCACCGCCAAGGACGTCACTTACCTCACGCGCATCACTTCCAACGGATCGCAGCTGCTCACCCTCATCAACGGAGTGCTCGACCTCTCCAAGATCGACGCGCACCAAATGCAGCTCGAACTCACCCAGGTGGATGTCGCCGAGCTGATACGCGACGTGCTGGGAGAACTGGAACCGCAGGCGGAAGCGCGACACGTGGAGTTGATCGCCGACCTCCCACACGTCGCGCCGATCACCGCCGACCGCGGTCGGCTCAAGCAGATCATGCTGAACCTGGCCGGCAACGCGGTGAAGTTCACCGCCAACGGGCGTGTCACCCTCCGCGTCGAACGGGACGAAGCCTCCGGACGCCCGGTGCGCATCGATGTGATCGACACGGGCGTGGGAATCGCCCCCGACCGCATGTCGGCGGTGTTCGAGGCCTTCCAGCAGGAAGACCCCACCACCTCCCGGCAGTTCGGCGGCACGGGACTCGGCCTCACCATCACGCGCTCGCTGGTCCACCTGATGGGATGGGAAATCACCGCCAGCAGCGAAGTGGGCATCGGCTCCACCTTCAGCGTGCTGATGCCGCCGCCTCGGCACGCAGAAAGCGAATCGTCACCGTCCGGCCTCACGGGCGAAGTCGCCGCGGCGAGCCGGCTGGCCGGCCCTGACATCCGCATACTGGTGATCGACGACGACCTCGACGCGCGCACCGTCCTGAGCCTTCAGCACGATGAACGCGCCTGTGTGGAGATGACGTCCGCCACCGCTAGGACGTGAGGTAGGAAGCGGCGTACATTCGCGGCGTCGGCGCTCCGCGAGCACACGTGCATTCAGGTCTTCGGCGTGGGTAACTGTCAGTTGGCTCGGTCGGTCAGTGACGACAGGAGGCGCTCGAGTCCTCCCACTTGTTGTCGGTCAGCTGATGCACGTCGCTGCCGTCGGCCCGCATGGCGAAGATCTCACCGTACGGCTGCGGGAGATTGTCGTAGAGCGCCATCTCATCCTTGAATCCCATGCGTCCGCTGCTGAACAGGATCCAGTTGCCGTCGGCGCACCATGAGGCATGGGCGTCGTTACCGTACGCGTTGGTGAGACGGCGCAATCCGGTACCGTCCGACCGGATCACGTAGAGCTCGAAGTCACCGCTGGCGCGGTCGCTGGTGAACAGAATGAGGTCGCCCTTTGGGGACCACTGCGGAAAATTGTCGTAATGGGGCCCGTCCGTCAGCGGGACGATCTTTCGATCGGCGAGTGCCATCGTGACCAAGTGATGGCCGCGCTTGAACACCAGGCGAGTGCCATCAGGCGACCAGCTCGGGAATCCGTTGTTGAGCGAGTCGTCCACGATGAGCCGGAAGTCGGACCCGTCCGGCTTCATCAGGGCGATTTGCGCGGGCGGCGGGCCAGCCGCGCGGAAGTAACGGCCGACCGACAATGCAATCTGGTCACCCTGCGGCGACCATACGGCGTCGAAGGCACTGAAGCCCGGCTTGTGGAAAATGGTGTGCTGACCTGTGCCGTCCGCATTCATGAGCTCCACGCTCGTGTTGCTCACGCTCGAGATCGGAAAACCAGACCCGGTGGACCATCCTTCGCCCAACTGGCTGAACAACAGCTTCGACCCGTCGGGCGAGAGCTCGGGGAACGGCTCATTCATCACGAGCTCGAATGCCGCATCCCGGCTGAACGTCGGAACCAGGTGTTGTGTGGTGCCGAGCCGGCTGATGCGCTGGAAGACGACATGTGCGCCATCGGGCGACCAGCTCGGATTGCGAACCGCGCCACGCACGACCGTGGTCACTGTGCGCTTCCCCAACGTGAAGATTCTTAGGCCCGCAGTGCTGTCGGGGGCGCGCTTGATGAAACTGAACCTGCCGCCGGACAGGAAGGAGGGCGAGAGCTTCGTATCGTTGGAGGCCCAGAGCGACGTATGCGCCCCGGTAGTGACGTCCACGGACGCAATGTCGATGCGGGTATTGACAGCCTTCGCCATGTACGCGCCCACCTCATCGGTCTCGTAGAAGACCACCTGCCTGCCATCGGCCGACCACGATGGGCTTCCCGCCACTCCGTCCTTCCGCGTGAGACGGCGAAGCCCACTCCCATCGCGCGAGATGATGTAGATGCCGGTGGATTGCATCTGCTCCCACGATCCCGGGTACGCGGCGGGCCTCGTCCCGCGATCGGAAGAGAATGCCAGCCACTTGCCATCAGGGGACCATGCAGGCCGGAAATTCCCGGCGTGGCTCTCGGTCAGGTTCTTCGCCTTGCGTGTCGCGAGATCCATCAGCCATACATTCGCCGTGCCACCCTGGCGCGACGACACGAACGCCAGCGTCCTTCCATCCGGCGAGAGCGTTCCCTGGTCGTCGAACGCGGGATCATCGGTGATTTGCTCGAGTGCGGAACCGTCGGGGTGAACGCGGTAGATGTCCGCCTGGCCGCTGCGTTCCCGCGTAAACACGATCCATTTCCCGTCGGCAGAATACGCGGGCGAGTAATCGAAACCCGGCGACGCGAAGAGCGCGCGTTCATTCCCTCCATCGGCATCGGCGATGAACAGGCTCATCACCGGAGTCTGGTACTGGTTGAACATGACCTTCAGCGGCGGCCGCGCGCCTGTGCGCTGTTCGGCCCCGCTGATAGACTGGGCCGGCAGGTGCCTGGCCGCAGGAACGAGCGCGATCGCAATCAGGACTGCGAGGTCGAACCCGCGGTGCGGGAAATTCCGATGCATGGCAGTGGGTCGGTTGGTGAGATGCGGACTGCGGGCAACATGCGCCTCGCCGAGGCGAGGGCCGGAAAATATTCTGATCTGGAGTCCGTCAACCGCGAGCGGAGGGAACACAATCCAACCGGTGGGTTTAAGCAAGGCCCCCAGCGTGGTGTGGCAGTATCCGCGAGAATCGGAGTTCGATCCGCGAGAATCCGCGGTCATTCCGTTTCGGGATGCCAGTCGAGAAACCACATTCGTACTCGAGTACCGTTACACAGAGGTCACTCCACGCTGAACGCAGTCGCGGCACTCGACGTGTGCGACGAACTCACCAACGCTCCTGACGCAGTGAGCTCGCCCGTGACACTTGGACTCCACTCCGCCGAGTAGCTCAACGATTCGTTCGGCGCGAGCGTCACGCTGCCGAGCATTTGCGCGAATGCCATGTCCACGCTCCATTGCCAGAGCAGCGCGCCGCTGGCCTCGGACACAGCGAAATCGTACTGCTGCCCGGTGGCGAACAGCACGTCGATGAGCGCGGCAGATGGATTGAAAACCGTGAGCGTCAGCGTGACCAGACCGGCCACGCGCGCCGAGAGCGTCGCGGGCAGCGACGCCTTGATCAGCGCAGTTCGAACGCCGACGTCTGCGTGAGCGGGAAATTCGAGCTGCGCAGTGTGGCCACCGCGACATACTTCCCGTGTGGCAGTGTGGTGACCCCGCGCTCGTCGAAGCGCATCGTGTCGCCGGCGCTCAGCAGCTTGTTCTGCACCGACTGCGTGAACATCCGCCCCGATGCCCACCGATATACTTCGCGTCCGGCGCTATCGACGACGGTGAAGTCGTACGACTGTCCACTCGGAAACGCGAGTTCCACTTTCTTGCTGCTCTCATTTGTGAGATCCAGCGCGAAGCGAAGCGCGTGCGGTTCCACGTTCACGGCAAATGCGCTCTTCACCTGCGGCGCATTCGCACTCGCAGAGGCCAGATGCCGTTTGCTCGTTGTTGCCTGCGCAACCGCATTGTCGCTGCGCGCGAGCGAGCCACAGGCAAGTGCCACGGCTCCGGCACAAAGCAAGGTGATCAGTAAACGCGTATTCATTGGAAAACCAAACTGGGGCTTGGCGACGGCAGGAGAGCGGGCGTCCGCTCACACATCCGACTGGTGGCGAAGTTATCAACAGTACGACGAATAGTCAACATGAAGCGTCACAGCGAAAGTAGTGACGGGCGTTACACTTGCGAAGCTCCAACGGTCACTTCGGCCTGTCTTCGGTACAACCCTCCCAATCGCTTGCGAAAAATTTCACAAGCGCTAGATTCTTCGTCGCATGACAGGTTCTCCGCGTGACCAGCGCCCGGACGCCGGACCAGCGCGCGACACGGAGCCGGCGGGGACATCGGCGGCCGAATTCGCGGGGGTCGGGATTCAGTTCGCTGTCTCCATTATCGGCAGCGTTTTCCTCGGCCAGTGGCTGGACCGGAAACTCGGCACTGCTCCCTGGCTGCTTTACCTCGGCGTGTCCCTCGGGGCAGGACTGGGCTTCTACAGCATGTACCGGAAGCTGATGGCGGCCCAGGCACGCGACGAGGCGGCTGCCAAGGCGCGGCGCGGCGAAAAGATATGACGGCGGGACAGCCGGTTCGCTCGTCAATGGGACGCGGGATCGCGCTGTACGCGCTCGCCAGCACGGTGGCCATCGGACTGGCCGGTGGGGTGTTCACCGCCGTCTACAGTACGCCGGTGGAACGGCAGGCGGTGTGGGTCAGCGCCCTGGTGGCGCTGGTGGTCCAGATGGTGGCGTTCGCGATCGCGCGTCTGTTGAACAGCAGCGGGCACGGGATCGCCGGATGGGGACTGGGGGCGGTGATCTGCCTGACGACCCTGGTTATTTATGGTTTCGCTAGTCGAGCGCTCGGCATGCCGCAGAACGCGGCGCTGTTGAGCCTTGCGACATATTTCTTTCTGACCGAACTGATCGAACCGCCGCTGCTCAACGTATGAAACCCGGTTCCTTCCTCCTCGCCCTCCTGATCGCCAGCGCACCGCTGGACGCACAGACGCCGGGCGCAGCAATTCCACCCGCCGCCACCGAACAGACCGCCGCCGCAGAGCACGTGGCCGGCTGTGAAGAGTACGCGCCGGGCGACTTCATCACTCCCCACATCACCGACGCGCACTGCCTGGAAGTGCCGGGCTTCCCGCGCTTCTGGGAACCGCACGAAGTGGTGCTGCCGCGCTGGGCGCCCATTCACATTGGCGGCGTCGTCATCGACATGTCGCCCACCAAGCACGTGATCATGCTGTTGATCGCCGCGCTGCTCTGCTGCGTGGTGTTGATCGGGGGCGCCCGCTCGCACGTTCACCACACGCGCATCAAGGGTAGCCCCAAGGGCTTCGGGTCCGGCATCGAGGCCATGATGCTGTACATCCGCAACGAAGTCGCGGTGCCCAATCTCGGCCCGCACCCGAACGCCTACGTGCCCTTCATTCTGGGGCTGTTCTGGTTCGTCCTCTTTGCCAACCTCCTCGGCCTCATCCCCTTCGGCTCCACGGCCACCGGCAACATCTCCGTCACGGCCACTCTCGCCCTCCTCACCTTTCTGGTGGTGGAATTCGCGGGCATCCGTTCCAACGGGTTTGGTTACCTGCGCACCATCTTCTACTGGAACAACGACCTGCCGGTGGTGATGCGGCCGCTCATGTTCCTGCTGATGAGCCCCATCGAAGTGGTGGGAAAGCTCACCAAACCGTTCGCGCTGGCCGTGCGATTGTTCGCCAACATGGTGGCCGGTCACATCGTGGTGCTCGCCCTCATCGGGCTGGTCTTCGCATTCAAGAGCTACCTGGTCGGCACCGCGCCCCTGGCCATGGCCGTGGGCATCATGATGCTCGAGTTGTTCGTCGCGTTTCTGCAGGCGTTCATCTTTTCACTGCTCGCATCCGTCTTCATTGGACAGATGCGGGAAGGGCACCACTAGACGCAGAAGTCGTTGCACCAGCGCGACGTTCGCCCTTCGCGCTGCTCACGTAGCCGGCCGGTTGGCCGGCAAGGTCCGTTGAGACCCGGGTCTCAGTGACGGACGGCGGCAGCAGCCGCGGGCGCTGACGGTTCACTTTCTGTTCTGCTCGGAGACTCTGATCATGATTCACTCGATTCTTCCCCTCCTCCAGGCCGCCACCGACAGTGGCCGCGGTCTGGTGGGCGTTGGCGCCGGACTCGGCGCCGGCCTGGCCGTCATCGGCGCGGGCATGGGCATCGGTCGCATTGGCGGCCAGGCTGTCGAAGGCATGGCGCGTCAACCGGAAGCCGCGGGCAAGATCCAGACGGCCGCGCTGATCTTCGCCGCACTCATCGAAGGCGCCGCGCTGTTCGGCGTCGTCATCGCGTACCAGATGATGGGCAAGATCTAATCTCTCCGGCGCACGGGCGCCCCGGGGTGCCCGTGCGCTTCTCCCACATATTCATTCCCACGATGCGCAACCTGCTTCGTTCCCTGGTGCTTCTCGCCGCGTCCGCCACGCCAGCGCTCGCCGAACCCGCGCCGAAAAACCTGCTCGATCCGAACTACGGCCTGATGGTCTGGACGCTCGTCATCTTCGTGGCGCTCCTCATTGTCCTCACCAAGTTCGCGTTCGGCCCCATCACCAAGTCCGTCGAAGCACGCGAGCAGGCGCTCGAAGACGCGATCGGCGCGGCCAAGCGCGACCGTGAAGACTCGGCCCGCGTCCTTGCCGAGCATCGCGCGGCGCTCGATGCGTCGCGGGACGAAGCGCAGAAGATCATTGCCGAGGCACGCGTGGCCGGCGACCGCGTCCGCGCCGATCTCGTGGAGCAGGCGCACGCGGAACAGGCCAACATGCTCGCCCGCGCCCGCCAGGAAATCGAAACCGAAAAGACCCGCGCCATCGCCGAGCTGCGGCGCGAAGCGGTGGACCTCGCCATCCTCGGCGCCGGCAAGGTGATCGAGAAGAATCTCGACGATGCCGGCAACCGCCAGCTGGTGGAGAGCTTCCTGTCGAGCGTCACCGCATCCGCCGTTTCGGCCAGCCGGTAACCCATGCGCGAAACCACGATCGCGCGGAACTACGCGGAAACGCTGCTCGCGCTGGCGCAGAAGGCCAATGACCTGCGCGGCTGGGGATCGATGATCACTGGCGTGGCCGACGCGATGGACTCGAACGCCGTGTTGCGGCTGTTCCTGGAGTCTCCGCGCGTTGGCGCCGCGGAAAAGAACACGGTTCTCGGCAAGGCGTTCACGGACAAGATGCCGCGCAACTTTCTTCGCTTCCTCCAGAGCCTGGTGTCGCACCGCCGGCAGATGCTCATTCCCGAGATCGCCCGAGAGTATCTCGATCTGGTGGACGCCACCGAAGGCCGTCTGCACGCCCGCGTCACCGTCGCACGGGAAACCAGTGACGCCCAAGCGGCCGACATCGCCAGGCAGTTGTCCCGCATGTTCGACAAGGACGTCATCCCTCATCTCACCGTTGACGCGAGCATCCTGGGCGGCGTGATCGTCTACGTGGGAGACACGGTGCTTGACGGATCCGTCAGGAAACGGCTGTCGGTGCTTCGCCGGAAAATGCTGCAGGGGCGCTAGTCTCCGGGGGCTGGCAACGACTTGCCCCGCTGGAGCATATAGTAGAAGAGACCTTTCTTTCCAGTTCGCTTCTACGCCCTCCGGAGCTCCTGCATGACGCGACGCATCCACCGCGCATCGGTCCGTCTGTTCCTCGTCGTTGCCGCGTCCGCGGCCCTGGTCGCACCGCTCGCCGCTCAACAATCCGTGGAGGCCGACAAGGCCCTCCTGGCAACCGAGCACTATGTGCGCCCCCCGGATCAGGTGGCGAAGCTCGTCACCGCGCCGCGCCAGCTCAATTCCACGCTCACGCAGCAGAGTCCCGATCGCCGGCACTTCATGGTGCTGCGCGGCGAAGGTCTCGGCAACGAGCAGAAGTTCGGCAAGCCGCACTACTACCTGGGCGGCCTGCAGGTGGACTTCAAGGCCAATCGCGTGCGCAGCTTCACCACCACCGCGCAGGCCAGCGTCGAAATTGCGGACGTCGAGACCGGCAAGCGCACCAGCATTACGCCGCCCAGCGACGCCACCATCTCTTCACCCGTCTGGTCGCCCGACGGGTCGAAGATCGCGTACTTCGTGAACACCGACGATGCCACGCACGTCTACGTTGCCGACGCCAGTTCGGGCGCGTCGCGCCGACTCACCGAGCGCGCCGCGCTTCCCGTGCTGGATACGCAGTTGCAATGGGCACCGGACGGCAGCGCGGTGTACGCGGTACTCATTCCGGACGCGCGCATGCCGATGCCCCGCGAACTGCCGGTGGCCGACGGCCCGGTCGTACGCATGACCGGCGGGACAAAGAACAAGACGCCCACGTACGCCAGTCTCATGCAGACGCCGCTGGAAAAGGCGCGCCTGGAGTACTTCGCCACCGGGCAGTTGTCGCGCATCGATCTCAAGGGCGGCGTGAAGGCGGTGGGCGCGCCCGCGATGATCGACAGTGTGAGCGTAGCGCCGGACGGCAGGCATCTCCGCGTGACGGTCATGCAGAAGCCGTTCTCGTATCTGGTGCCGGTGTCGTCCTTCGGCACGCAGGAACAGCTCTGGTCCACCGACGGCAAGCTGGTCGCGGTACTGGCCAGGCATCCGCTGCGCGAAGGGGAGAACCCCGACGATACCGCCGCGGGCGGCCGACCGGGTGCGGCTGCCGATACCGGCAAGCGTTCGTTCGCGTGGACGAGCGCCGGCGGTCTGGCGTACCTGCTTCAGGAACAGCCACCCAAGCCGGCGCGCGGTGCCGCTGCGGCTGCCGATAGCGTCGAGGCTGCGCCGAGCGACAGCGCGCGAACGCCGCGCCGCAAGGATCGCCTCTACACCTGGAGCGCGCCGTTCGACTCCGGCTCGGCAAAGCCGATGGTCGAGAGCGACAACCGTATCGCCGGATACGTGTTCTCCAGTGACGACAACTGGGTGCTCCTCAGCGAGAGCGTCAACAACGTGACGCACACCTACGCCGTCTCGCGCGCCGATCCATCGCGGAAGCACACCATCTTCAAGGTCACCGGCGCGCAGGCGGGCTTTGGCGGTGGCGGGCGTGGCGCCGGCGCCGGCGGGGCAGGCGGCCGAGGGGGCGCGGTGGATGACGGGTTCTACAGAAATCCCGGCACCGTGGTGCTGCGTCAGAAGAACGGTGAGCGGATCGCGGTCGTGAGCGGCGACGGCAAGAGCATCTATCTCGAAGGCACACACTACGCGCGCGATCCGCAGACAACGTCGCCTCGCGTCTTCATCGACAAGGTCGATATCGCCACCGGCGCCAAGTCGCGGCTGTTCGAGAGCGACACGTCGATGTACGAAAGCTCGGCGATTCCCGTGGACGACCAGTTCGATCGCTTCGTGGTAACGCGCGAGTCCGAGACCGCGGTGCCCGATCAGTGGTTGCGCGATCGCGCCAGTGGTCAGCTCAAGCGGATCACCGAGAACACCGACGTCACCGCGGACGTCACCAGGTTGCAGCGCCGGTCCATGCAGGTCACGCGCGCCGATGGCAAGACGCTGTGGGTCAACCTCACCCTGCCCGCCGACTATCGGGACGGCGCGCGTCTGCCCGGATTCTTCTGGTTCTATCCGTACGAATACACCGATCAGGAATCGTACGACCGCACGAAACGCACCTTCAACAAGCACAAGTTCCCCACCACCGGTCCGCGTTCCATGGAGATCATGGCCACGCAGGGGTACGCCGTGGTGCAGCCCGACATTCCCATCTTCGGCGCTGCCGGGCGCATGAACGACAACTACGTGAACGACCTGCGCAACGGTCTCACCGCGGTCATCGACGAGTTGGACCGGCAGGGCATCATCGACCGCCAGCGCCTGGGCATTGGCGGACACTCGTACGGCGCGTTCAGCACCGTGAACGCCATGGTGAACCTGCCGTACTTCAAGGCCGGCATCGCCGGCGACGGCAACTACAACCGCACGCTCACGCCCAACGGATTTCAGAGCGAGCGTCGCGACTTGTGGGAGGCGCGCGAGACCTATCTCGAGATGTCGCCCTTCCTCAAGGCCGACCGGCTGCAAGGTGCGTTGCTGATGTATCACTCACTGGAGGACCAGAACACCGGCACCGATCCGGTCAACTCCGTGCGGCTCTTCCATGCGCTGCAGGGCATGGGCAAGCAGGCCGGCCTGTTCATGTATCCGTACGAGGATCATGGTCCTGCCATTCAGGAGACGCTGCTGGACCAGTGGGGCCGGTGGGTCGCGTGGCTGGATCTGTACGTGAAGAACGCGAAGACGAACGCGCCGCACAAGATCGCGACCGCGGAAATGGTCCCGTAGCGTGCGCAGTTCGTAGCGTGAGCGACCCGACCCACCAGAGCGCCGCGGCCTACGAAGCGTGGCACCGCGCGCTCGGCGTGGACGGCGGCGCGGATGCGCCGTGGCATCTTCTGCTGCGGCATCATCTCGATCTCCAGCGCGACGTCAATGGAAAACGCGTGCTGGAAATCGGCTGTGGCCGTGGTGGGTTCGCGTGCTGGCTTGCGCGCGAAGCAGGGCAGGACACCGACATCGTCGCGGCCGATTTCGCGCGTACCGCCGTGCAGATGGGCCAGGACTTCGCGCGCCGGCAGGAAATTTCCGCCGTGCGCTGGGAGGTGGGCGACATCCAGCGTATCGCGCATGCGGACGCGAGCTTTCACACCGTGATCTCGTGCGAGACCATCGAGCACGTGCCCGACCCCGCGCTCGCGGTACGGGAACTGGCGCGCATGCTCGTGCCCAACGGGCGCCTGTTTCTCACCACGCCCAACTACGTCGGCGTCACCGGCCTGTATCGTGGCTATCTGCGCGCCACCGGGCGGCGGTATCAGGAAGAGGGGCAGCCGATCAACAACTTCAACATGCTGCCGCGCACCATCGCGTGGGTGAGGCAGGCGGGACTCCGCGTGCGCGCGGTGGATGGCACGGGACACTATCTGCCCTTTCCCGGGCGCGCACCCATTCGCTTTGCCGGCCTGGATCGTCCGCGCAAGCTCACGCGGTGGCTGGCGCTGCATTCATTGGTGGTGGCGCAGAAGTAGCGGCGGCGACGGAAAGCAGCCCGACTGCAATGTTTCGGTAACGCTCCTCGCCCGACATCCGACGAGCTTGCCGTATGCCCACTTGCTTACTCGGCGCC
>JANYIN010000020.1 GCA_025362035.1 Gemmatimonadaceae bacterium
CTTGACGGAGTCTGCGGTGGTAGTGTCACTTACCGACCGCGACGCCTTCATGGCGCCAAAGTTGTTGCAGAAGAAATAGTTGTCGGTCGCCAGATGTTGCGCGATGTACCCGATGCTGAGCTGCGCAGGCGTCGGTCGGTACGAAAACTTCGCCTCGGGAATGGAATCGAATGCCTGGGCAAGGTTGCGCTGGAGCCCCAAGGTCCGCGTACGAAATACCGCCGTAACGGGATTCGACGGCGGGGTCGCCTGCTGGGCGGCGAGGCCCAGCGGCATCGCGAGCGCGAGAATAGCGGCATGCGGGGTCTTCATATTGTACTCCCGTGAAGATGGCCGGATCGGATTCGGGATACTGGCTCAAGAGGACAAGTTACGCAGCCGCCCCCGCATGAAGTACCTTGCCGGCATCCGAATGGGCTCGTCGCGAGACCGGCCGGCGCCGCGAGGCCGCATGACACGCGCTTCGCGCCTTGCAGTGCTGACCCTTTAAACCTCCGTCACCCAACGAAACGCGGTGCTCGCGACAACATGAAGAAACCGGCGACTGACATCGACGATTGCATCCGGGCATTTCCGCCTGACGTGCAAGCCCGGCTGTCCCGGGTTCGAGCGACGATCCATTCAAAAGCGCCCGATGCGGTTGAAAAAATCAGCTATGGCCTTCCGACGTTCTACCTCAATGGTAACCTGGTTCACTTCGGCGCCTTTGCGCACCACATCGGCGTCTATCCCACTCCGAGTGGCATCGCCGAGTTTCAAGCAGAGCTGGCCGTATACAAGAACAGCAAGGGCGCGGTGCAGTTTCCGCACGACCAGCCGCTGCCGCTCGAGTTGATCGCGAGGATCGTCGAGTTCCGCGTCGCCCGGGCCCTTCAAAGGCGGAAACGACGTAAGCCTTAGGTCCGCAGCCATGCATCGCCGCGCCACGCGAACCGTAGGAAGAGGCGAGTTCGCCCATGCTGTCGAGCAGTCCGCAAGAACGGCACTCTATCGCCTTGGGCTTCGGGGATCGCCGGCGCCCAGTTCGCTCAATGGCTGACCCTCAGTGGCCGATACTCGAGAGTGATGTCCTGTCCCGCCACTCAGCCTATCCTCCACGTGCCGCAGTCGTTCGCGCAGTCGGGACGCAAGCTCGGGTACGCCGTCCTGTTCTTCGTGCTCTGCACGATTCTGGTCGTCACTCTCGAGCCATTTGATTTTCACGTCCCGCGACACGTTCACCTGACCGGGTGGGACGGTCCGTTCGACGTGGTGGCGAACGTCGCGCTCTTCATGATTCCGGGATTCCTGTTTGCCCTGACGCGTCAGGCAACCAGCGAATCCGAGGCGCCTTCCGACGCGCGGCGACGGACGCTGCAGCGCGCGTTCGTGTACAGCGTACTGATCAGCGGAACCATCGAGACGATCCAGGCATTCGAACCGGCGCGATACCCGTCGCTCTACGATGTGATTTCGAACACCACTGGTGCGTGTCTCGGCGCGTGGGTCTTCCTTCGCATCTCACGGTTGCTGCGCGCGGACACACCCCTCGTCGGCATGCTGGCGCTGGAACTGCCGCTCATGGGACTTGTGTATCTGCTCGTCCCGCTCTGCATGCTCGCCTCCATGACGCAGACAAATGGTGCGCTGCGAACGGGCCTCGCGATGTCCCCGCGTGCGTACGGCCTGCTCGCGCTGGCTTGCTTCGTCGGCGTGCTCCTCGGTCACCTCCAGCGGAACCGCTTCGGCCCGCAAGGGCTCGCGCGCCCCTACCAGACGGCGGCGGCTGCCGCCGGATCGTTCATCATCGGCGCCATGCCGGCCTTGCCGGCGAATCCGCTGTTGGTCGCGATGGGCGCGTTCCTCTCCGGATGCGTCACCTGGTGCGTTGGCGCCATAGGGCTCGCGTCTACGCCACCAGCCGACCGTCGATTCGAAGCGACGGCACTTCGCCGAGGCGCACCGTTCTTCCTCAGTTACGTAGCCCTTGCGTCGTTCGCGACGCCCCCTGGTTCAGTTTCTCGGCCGTCGAGGATCCAGATCATCAGCGACGTGGAGTCGTATGCCGCGTTCACCGTGTTCGGATTCATGCTCGCCGAGGGGTGGGGCCGCCTGGAGTTGCGATATCGCTGGGTAGTGGCGTACGTCGGAACCGTCTGCCTCGCGACCGCGTGCGCAATCCGGACGATTCAGCACGTGTCGCCATTCACCCTATCAACGCTCGTCGCCATAGGGGCGCACGCGCTGGCCGGCGCATACGGGGGGTGGATCTATCATCTGCAGCGGGCGCACGTGCGTTTGCTCGCGACCGCGCAGAAATCCGCTTCCTCCGAGCGGACGAGCATGCCCCGCGCGCACGCCGGACGGCATCTGCTCATGGGTGGGCACGAAGGAGTGAGCATACTCTCGCCGGGTCCGCAGCGCATTGTCTGATCTTGCGCGTTGCCTCCGCGATGTCGGAGAGTGTATGGTGCGTGTCTCCAGACACGCCGGCAAACGAATGAAACGATTCGTTCTTCTCTCTCTGGCGCTAGCGGCGTGCGATGCGAGCCGCCCGCCCGAACGGTACGGCTTCATCGCTCGCCTGGGCCGCGACACGATTGCCCTGGAGAGCGTGACTCGGCGAGCCGACACAGTCGTGAGCGACGAGGTGGACCGTTTTCCCCGCGTGCGTCAGCGGCACACGCGCATCGTCCTCAACGCCGACGGTGCCATCCGGCATCTCGTCATGGACATCACCACGCCAAGCGAACCGCTCGAGCAGCGCCAGCGCCGCGTCGTGGCGGATGTCGCCGGAGACTCCATCCGCATTTCGAAGCACGACAGTGCAGGGCAGAAGAACATCGCCTTTGCGACCGGTGGCACGCTCACCATGGCGCATCTTCCGCAGATGTACAGCCTGATCGATCTGTACTTCGCCGCGGCGCTGAAACGCGCCGAGGCAACGAAGCTCGCCGCGGGAGACAGCGTGCGCCTGCGCCAGTTCTACATCGATCGGGAGTTCGACAACTTTCCGCTGCACGAGGGCTTCGTGCGGCCCCTCCCCGGCCGAAGGGCCGAACTCCGGCACGACTGGCTGTCCGGCGTCGGCGAGGCCACGTTCGACTCGAGCCATCACATGCTCACCTATTCGGGTGCGCGATCCACGTACAAGGTCGACGTCCGTCGCTTGATCGCGATTCCGGATGTCGCGGGCATCGGCGCAAAGTTCGCGGCTCTCGAAACGAAGAACGGCGGCGCGATGCAGTTGAGCGTGAGGGACACGACGTCTGCCCGCATCGGAAGCGCGACGTTCACCGTGGACTATGGCCGCCCCCTCGTCCGCGGCCGCGCGCTGGTCGGCACCCTGCTTCCGTTCGATCATGTGTGGCGCACCGGCGCGAATGCCGCCACACAGTTCTCGACGTCCTCTCCAATCATCCTCGCCGGCCTGCGAATACCCCCGGGAACGTACACACTGTGGACGGTTCCTCGCGAGAATGGAGCGGACCTGGTCGTGAACAAGCAGGTGGGGCAGTGGGGAACTGGGTACGACGATACGTTCGATCTGGGAATGGCCGCTCTCGCAGCGGAGACGGTTGCGAACCCCGTGGAGAAGTTCACCATCTCAATCGTTGGCGCCGACGCCCGTCACGGCACGCTCGTGTTGGAATGGGGACCGTTTCGATGGACGGCGCCGATTGTAGTCCTTTGAACCGGGCGAGCACGGCATTGGATGGCGCCGCTGGCTCATCGTCCCACCGTGTCCATCGTCCGCCAAATCGGATAGAGCGACGGCGCTGGCGTGGCGCCGAGCACCGCGTCGAGAATGTTCCAGGACATGAAGCCGTCATCTGACCTCGGGTCAAACAGGATGAAGGCCAGCCGCGCGAGCGGCTGATCCATCGGTATGACCAGCGAGCCCGCTGGCGCCACCTGACTCGTGGCCTCCCACGCGCCCGTCAACGTTCGCATCCGGTGCGTACCCTGGTATTCACGGTCGGCAAGCGTGTTCGATGCGATGCGGTACTGCTCCGCGCTCACCGTAACGTCGTGCTCGAGACGCGTGTACCTGATGCCATGCGCCGCGAGTCGGTCCGCGACGCTCGCGATGAGACGCGCCGTGGGCGACCCGACGGGGCCACGCCCAAAGCCACCGCCACGTCCGCCAGCGGGCGGCTCGGCATCGGGCGCGGACAGGTTCGGCACGATCCACGCGCGGGGGACGAGGCTCGTTTCCGTCGGGACCGCGGTGCCATAAAACGGCAGCATTTCAGTGGTCTCGCCACCGGCAATGCGCGCGCGATACGGACGGTCCGCCACATATGGGTTGCGTTCGCTGATCGTGGGCGCGAACACAATGGGCACGAGCGCGGGCGCTCGCACCAGCTCCTGCCGCACCGACAGCGCCCTGCCTACGATGGACTCCGCGTCGGCGTCGGCCACCGCCTTCCGCACGGTCGCACCGTTCTCCGCAATGTAGCCGAGCATTTCTTCCAGAAACCAGTAGGTGTTCTTGATGCGATTCTCGAACGATGCGTACGAATACGTCTCGGTGAGAATGCCGAGCCGGTTGCGCACGCCGAAGTAGGTGGATGTGTAACGCGGCTTCGCGAGCTCGGCGTCGGAGCGCCACGCCCGGTCAGCGCCGGTGCCGGACACGCCGCCATAGTACCACCAGTTTTCTCCGTGCTTCTTTTTCGCCGCCCTGGTCACAGCGGGCAGCATCACGTCGCGCAGCAGGCTCGAGGTGGCCTTCGAGTCGTTCGGGTTGAGCGACGTTTCGTAGGTCATGTTGAAGCCGCTGGTGGCGCTGCCGTCCGTGGTGTGCAGGTCCATCGCCACGTGGGGGTCGTAGCGAGTGAGCAGGCTCGCCAGCGAGCGCGCCTCCGCCGTCTCCAGCTTGGTGCCGTCCCGGTTGAGATCCAAACCCTGCGCGTTCTCGCGCGTGCCCATGCCGCCGACGGGTCCGTTCTGACTCCCGCGGTTCGCGACGCTCACGCGCTCGTTGCCGTCGGCGTTGTATATGGGATTGATCAGCAGCACGACGGATTCCAGCCACTTGTCGCATTCGCCTTTGGCGATGGACCGCAGCAGCCAGAGCAGCGCTTCCTTCCCCTCCACTTCGCCCGCGTGGATGTTGCCCTGGATGTAGACGCGTGTCTTCCTGGTCGCGAGGACCTGTTCGGGCGTCGCGCCGGACGCCCCGATGACCGCCAGCGGCAACGCCCGCCCCTCATAGGTATAGCCGTACGTCGTCAGATGAATCCTCTTATCCGCGGCCGCCATTGTTTTCATGTACGCGATCACGTCGTCGTACCGGCTCGTCTCGGCGAAGCCGGTCATTTCTGGACGAGTGAGCGGCCAGCGTCTGACCGCGTCCGCTCGCGAACTCCGCGGCGCGGCCGTCTGCGCCAACAGGAGCGTCCCCGGCAAGCGCATGGGGGCCGACAAGAGCGCGCCCACCAGGAGCGTCGCGCGCGTAGTTGACCGCAGTGGCATTCAGCTATTCCTCGAGATGGTCCTGCAGGGTTCGGAGCTCGAGCAGCGCTGGAGTAGCGCCGCCGCTCGCTCGCACGGTGACCAGAATATTGGTGCGTCCTCGGGTGATGTCGAACGGGATGCGGAACTCCACGGTGCCGCCCGATGCCGAATGGGCGGCCAGCGAATATGTGGCGACGTCACGATTCTCCACCATGAGCGCAAACGTCCGAGGCGCGTCGTCGCCGCCGGCGAAGCTGCACGCAACGGTGACCTCGGTGTCGTCGAAGACTGCGAGCGCGTAGCGCAGCCACGCGCGCGTCTGCCGGAACGTGCGGCCCCCGGCGACGCCCGCCGTGACCGCATCACCCGCGTAACCATGATCCCGCTCACTCTGCGCATCGCCGACGGTGACACGGTCTACCACGCGACGGTCATGCGCGGCTCCGAGAGTAGCGGACAGACACGTCAGCGCGAGCAACCGCCCGGCGATGATGGCGCGGCGCACGTTCATACGACTCCGGGCGGCACTGACTGGCGTGACGGCCTCACGCCGAGAGCTGCCGGGCGTCCGCAACGATGCGCAGGGAGACGCCCGTCTGCTCGCGCCGCCGCACCTCCTGTAGCAACCAGCTTAGCGTGCGTGCTGCCGCTTCGTAGCCGAGTCCCTCCGGACGTACGTTGGACACGCAGTTGCGCTCCGCATCTGTTCGGCCGAGTCGCGGTGCCCACGTGACGTACGCCCCGAGGCTGTCCTGTGCGCTCATCCCCGGCCGTTCGCCAATAAGCATCACGGTGATCTTCGCGCCCAGTGCCGCTCCCACTTCGTCCGCGAGCGCTACGCGCGCCAGCTCGGCGACGACAATCGGCGCGACTCGCCACGGCGTTCCGAGCCGTTCCATCACCGCGCGGATGAGGGTCGGCGCGTGGCGCTCGGCCGCCAACGAAGCGAGCCCGTCGCCGACGACGAACACGAGATCGTACACTCCGGCCAGCGTCGCCAGCGTCTCACCGTCCGCGGCCGCGAGCCGCCGTCCGAAATCGGGTCGCGCGAGATACTCCCGTCGGTCGCGGGCGGAAGAATGCACGCGAATGACCTCGTGTCGGTCAGCGAGCAGGGCGTGTTCCAGCCCGGCAACGTCGAATGGACGCCAGACGGCATCCTTGGCTCGCGCCTGCGCCAACTGAAGCTCCAGATGCCGCGACGTCGGCACTCCCGCGCCCACGCGGCCCAGCGCGATCCTCGCGGGTGTCAGCGCCCGCAGCGCATGCCATGGGTCCATGGCATCGCGCGGCAGTGTCGGAACGGACTTTTCCTTTGCACTCATCACGAACCCCTCGAGAGGAGCCTGAGTTGCTCGCCAACGATCGACGCCGCGATCGTCCGGGCATCCGCCACGCGGTTGGCGCCGTCGAAGATCCCCATCGCGTTCAGCCACGCCTCGAACTCCGGCGCCGGCCGCACGCCAAGTGTCTCACGGAGGTAGAGGGCGTCGTGGAAGCTACTGCTGCGATAGTGCAGCATCACGTCGTCGGCGCCCGGAACGCCCATGATGTACGAGCAACCCGCCACCGTCAGCGTCGTGAGCAGGACGTCCATGTCGTCCTCGTCCGCCTCGGCGTGGCTCGTGTGGCAAACGTCGCAGCCCATCGGCAGGCCGAGCAGCTTGCCGCAGAAGTGGTCCTCGAGGCCCGCGCGCACGATCTGCTTGCCGTCGTAGAGGTACTCGGGCCCGATGAACCCCACCACCGTGTTCACGAGCAGCGGCGCGTAGCGTCGTGCCACCGCGTACGCGCGCGCCTCGCATGTCTGCTGGTCCACGCCGCGATGCGCGTCGGCACTGAGCGCACTTCCCTGGCCCGTCTCGAAGTAGGTCACGTTCCCGCCCGGCGGCGCCCTCCCCAGGGACCGCACGGCGTCGTGCGCTTCATCGAGCAACGCGAGCGAGATGCCGAAGCTGCGGTTCGCGGCTTCGGTGCCCGCGACTGACTGGAACATCAGGTCGACTGGCGCGTCGCGCCGCGCGAGCTCCATCGTGGTCGTGGCGTGCGACAACACGCACGACTGCACTGGGGCGTCCAGTCGCTGGCGGAGCGAGTCCAGCATCCCGAGCAGGGCGGCGACCGTGTCCGGGGCATCCGTTGCCGGATTGATGCCAATGCAAGCGTCCCCGGAGCCGCATAGTAGCCCATCGATGATGCTCGCCGCGATCCCGTGCGCGTCGTCGCTCGGGTGGTTGGGCTGCAGACGCGTGGAGAGACGGCCGGACAGCCCGATTGTCGTGCGGAACGTCGTGACGACTCGGCACTTCCGCGCCACGAGCACGAGTTCCTGGATGCGCATGAGCTTCGATACGGCGGCCGCCATCTCGGGCGTGATGCCGGGCGCCGCCGCGGTGAGGGTGGCTTCGCGCGTGCTGGCCGTCAGTAGCCACTCGCGAAAGCCCCCGACGGTGAGATGCGCGATGGGCGCGAAAGCCGCCGCGTCGTGTCCGTCGATGATCAGCCGCGACACCTCGTCGTCCTCGTACGGAACGACCAGCTCCATGAGGAACGTCGAGAGCGGCACATCGGCGAGGGCAAAGCGCGCGGCGACGCGCTCCTCTTCACTGGTGGCGCTCAATCCCGCCAACTGATCGCCGGCGCGGAGCGGCGTGGCTCGCGCCAGAAGCGTTCGAAGGTCGGCAAACTGATACCGACGCCCTGCGACCACGTGCCCGAAGATGTGACCCTCCCACGCGAACTCGGCGTGACACGACGACGACGCAATAGTATTCGCCAGCGGCGCCCGGTGCGAGGACGTCGGCTGGGTCATTGCCGTGAACAGGCCGGTGTCTCGCGACATCGGTGGGCGAGTGCCCGAGGTGTCCGGCCCGCGTCACGACGCGAGTCTCCGTGTCCGCGAGGCCAGTTTGGCCGTGCACGTCAATAGTCTGCCCCGTCGCGAGGCGAGTCAGGCGCGCGCCGACGGGAGCGTCGTGCACCGCGCCGTGAGTTTGGTGATGTCCGATGATAGGCGGCTCCGCGCCAACGATGGTTCGCTTGGCGCCGACGAGAGGCAGCGTCGTACCGGCAATGGTCCGCTCCGCGCCGGCGATGGCCCGCTTCGCGCCGACGAGAGACGGCGCCGCGCTGACGGGAACCAGCTCCGCGCGCGCGAGAGACAGCTCCGCCCCGGCTGTGGACAGCTCCGCGCTGACGAGAGGCAACTCCGCACCGGCTATCGACTGATCCGCGCTTTCGAGAGGCGGCTCCGCGCCGGCGACGGACAGCTCCGCGGTGGCGATGGACAGCTCCGCGCTCACGAGAGACAGCGCCGCCCTGGCGATGGGCAGGTCCGCGCCAGCGAGGGACAGCTCCGCGCTGACGATGGATTGCTCCGCACCGGCGAAAGGTGATCTCGAGTGGCGCCGTGAACACAACGGGTGCAACGCCGAATCCACGGATCACCCGTGAAGGGGCGTCTCGCGCCCTTACGCTGGCTGGCTGGAGAAGTTGCCGCGGATGGCCGCGCTCACACGGGTGAGCTTCCCCGTGAGCCGGGCAACGGGGCACCACAGCGTCCGTGCCTTCGCGAGTACCTTGCCGTCGGCCGCGCGGAGAATCTCCGTCAGTCGCTCGAACTTGTGTCCCTCGGCCGCCCCCACCCAGGTGCGCGCGATGATGGCGTCACCTGGCAATGCTGGGGCCTTGTAGTCGATCTCATGGCGCAACGCGATCCAACTGACGCGCGCCTGATCCTCCGCGGTGGCGGCCGCAGTCCAGTGCGCGATGGCGGCCTCCTGCACCCAGCGCAGGTAGACCACGTTGTTCACGTGGCCCAGCTCGTCGATGTCGGCTGGCTGGACTGCAATCGGGTGTTCAAACGGGGCGATGGTCATTGCTTCCGTGGTGAAGCGAGTCAGGTCAGCGATGAAAGATCGAGCGCTTTCGTCGAAAATACCATCGCGCCATTCCGAATGTCCCAAGTGCCTCCTCAGTGCGGGGAGGGTTGCTCGGGCACCCTCATGGCAATATTGCCATGAGGCTCCTGCCCGGGGGCCAGTTTTCTAGAATAGGGGGCGCAGCTCGGGCACCCTGATGGAAGTATTGCCATGAGGTTCCTGCCCGGGGGGTGCCCAGTCTTCCAGGATGGCAGCGGTTGCCGTTGCTCGCGCGTCCTCGTGGGGACCAAGGTGGCCGCGCCGCGTTCTTCCCGTCCGCGTTACGACGGCCTTTGTTGCCAATCCACGACTCCGAACCGGCCACGGTCCCACTGGTCCGGCACGGGACGCTGCCGCCAAGATCGCTGCTGGGCTGACCGGCTTCGTTCGCGGGGCGGTCGAGCTTTTCGCCACCAGGTAAAGCGAAACGATGGCGCTCAGCTCGAAGTACTTCCGCACTATGCCGAGTGCCGACTGGACAAGATACTTGCCGAGGAGATAGTGTATGGCCATGGCGCTCACGGTTCCGCGTTATTCCGTCGGCGATCTCGAGCAATTTCCGAACGACGGGAATCGCTACGAGTTGCTCGATGGTACGCTCCTCGTGACACCGTCGCCGGGTGTGCCGCATCAGGCGATTGCGACACGCATCGCCTTTGCCTTTGCGGAGCTCCAGGCAGTCGGGCAGGTGCACGTCTTTGCGCCGGGCGCCACCGTACTTCCACCGGCTACGCAACTCCAGCCGGACGTTCTCGTCGTTCCGGCGCGCTACTCCATCGAAAGCAAATGGCGGGACATCGACGAGCCCTGGCTCGCGGTCGAGGTCTTGAGCTCCTCGTCTCGCATTTACGATCGTGAGTTCAAGCGGGACGCTTACTTCGCGCTCGGTGTCCGCGAGGTGTGGCTCGTCGATATCCGGCAGAAGTCCGTCGAAGTGTGCCGTGCACCCGGTGCCGGTAAGATCGTCCGGGATGTGCTCATCTGGCGCATGCCCACAGCCGACGTCACGGTCCCGATCGATCTCGGCGTGCTGTTCGAAGGACTGCGCTGAGGCAGCGAGCGGGTTGTCGAGGCATGCCTCCGTTGGAGTGAGACGCGGTCGAGAACAGGTTCCAACAACCAACGAAACAGGACTGTACGATGGACTTCGACCTCGCAGCCGGCGTAGCCATTCTGGAGCGCACGCCAGGTACCTTGCGCGCTATGCTCGACCGGCTCACGCCGAACTGGACGGACGCGACCGATGGTCCGGACTCGTGGAGCCCCTATGTCATCGTCGGTCATCTGATACACGGCGAGCGCACCGACTGGATCCAACGCGCGCAAATCATTCTCGCCCAGGGTCCGAACCGTCGCTTCACGCCGTACGACCGCTTCGCCCAGTTGAGCGAGAGTCAGGGGAAGCCACTTGCGGAGCTGCTCGAGGAGTTCGCTCGACTTCGGGCGGGGAACCTGGCCACGTTGGGTGCGTGGAACTTGTCCGGGGCGCAACTGGACCTGGAAGGCGAGCATCCAGAGTTCGGTTCAGTCACGTTGCGGCAGCTACTGGCCACCTGGGTGGCGCATGATTTGGGGCACGTCGCCCAGACCGCCCGAGTCATGGCGAAGCAGTACCGCGGGGCGGTTGGCCCGTGGCGCGCGTATCTTCCTGTCATGGATCGGTGAGACTCGGTCCATCGACGGAACCGTTTCATCGATTCCGACCGCGTTTCGGATCTCAGCCTGAACGTAGTGTTCCCCCGAGCTGTACAAGCCGCAGTTGCGCGTCGCACCCGTGCTCCCGGAGACCTATGCTACCCCGATTCTTCGCCAACGTCCGTGGCTCGGACCGCGGTGCAACCACCGGCCTGGCGCTGGCGGCGCTATTGTCTCTCGGGTGCACGACGATTCGTACGCGGCCCGCGACGGACTTCGACGCGATCATCCGTCAGGGCACGATCTACGACGGTTCCGGCCACGCCGGGTTCACGGCAGACCTGGGGATCGTCGCCGACTCCATTGCGTTCATCGGTGACCTGTCCGCGGCGCATGGCCGCCGCGAAATCGACGCGCGCGGGCTGGCTGTGGCGCCCGGCTTCATCAACATGATGGACCACTCCGAAGACGCGCTGATCGCGGACGGGCGCGCGCAGAGTGCGATGCGCCAGGGCGTCACGCTCGCCGTCATGGGCGAGGGAGACTCCATGGGTCCGCTCTCGGATGCCATGAAGCAGGTGATGCGTGAGCAGCAGGCCGACATCAAGTATCCCATCGAATGGACCACGCTGGGGCAATACCTCGAATATCTCGAGCGGCGCGGCATCTCGACGAATGTGGCATCCCTGGTTGGGGCCGCGACGATTCGGGAAAACGTGCTGGGTTTCGCAGATCGAGCCCCTGACCCTGCTGAGTTGGCCCGCATGCAGCAATTGGTGCGTCAGGCGATGGAGGAAGGCGCGCTCGGTGTCGGCTCCGCTTTGATTTACGCTCCTGGGTTCTACGCGAAGACCGACGAGCTGATCGCGCTGATGAAGGCGGCGGCCCCGTACGGGGGTATCTACGCGTCCCATATGCGTAGCGAAGGCAACCGGCTGCTGGAAGGCGTGGACGAATTGCTCGCCATCGCGCGCGAGAGCGGCGCGCCGGCCGAGATCTATCACCTGAAGGCTGCCGGCGTGGGTAACTGGGGCAAGCTGCCGGCCGTCATCGCGAAAGTGGATTCAGCGCGAAACGCGGGCGCGCACATCACGGCCGACATGTACACCTACATCGCTGGCGCGACCGGTCTGGATGCCTCGATGCCCCCGTGGGTACAGGAGGGCGGGTATCGTCAATGGGCCGAACGTTTGAAGGATCCTGCCATTCGGGCCCGTGTGGCGAAGGAGATGCGCGAGCCGACGAACGCCTGGGAGAATCTGTACTACGGCACCGGCTCGCCCGACAAGGTGCTGTTACTGGCGTTCAAGAACCCCGCGCTGAAGCCGCTGACCGGCAAGACGCTTGGTGACGTGGCGCGAATGCGCAACAAGCCGCCGGAAGACGTGGCGATGGACCTGGTGGTGGAGGACGGCACGCGCGTGGGCGTCGCGTACTTCCTGATGTCCGAGGACAACGTCCGTCGCCAGGTCCAGATTCCGTGGGTGAGCTTCGGCGCTGACGAAGCGGCGCTTGCCCCGGAAGGGCCGTTTCTGCTATCGAATCCCCACCCGCGCGCCTACGGCAACGTTGCGAGGCTACTGGGCCGTTACGTGCGCGACGAGAAGTTGATTCCGCTGGAGGAGGCCGTTCGCCGCCTCAGCGCGTTGCCGGCGCAGAACCTCAAGCTCCAGCGGCGCGGTATGCTCGAGTCGGGGTATTTCGCTGACGTGGTGGTCTTCGACCCCGCTCGGATTCAGGATCACGCGACGTTCGAGCAACCGCATCAATATGCGACTGGTGTGGTGCACGTATTCGTGAACGGCACACAGGTGATCGATGGCGGAGAGCACACGGGGGCAACGCCCGGGCACTTCGTGCGCGGGCCAGGGTGGAAGCGATAGGGCCGTTCGCCGCAGTGCGGCTCGCTCTTCGGCTACTACGGAAAGATGACCGGCAGTACGACATCGGTGGTGAAGATGCAGCGGTCGTTGTGGCCGCACTCGGGGACGATGATCGCCTGATGCTTCGCGCCGAGCGTTTCGGTGACATATTTGACGAAGGCTTCGCCGCGTGCTCGTCGCGTGGGACCCTGCGCCATCGCCGTCGGCGACGAATCGAAGCCGCCGAGCGGAAGCACGTCCACCTGGCCCAGCAAATAGGTCGTCGGGCGCTCGACCAGATGCGTCCTCAACTGGTCATCCGTCATCGTCGCCGTATAGCCGCTGGTGCGATTCTCCAGCCCTGCGGGCCAGCGGTTGTAGTTGGATGCCTTCATCGAGTCGAACGGACCGTACGTGAACTGTGTGTGCAGCTTTTCACCGGAGGCGCCCAGAGCTTCCTTGTCGGCCATGGCCGGGTCGGCATCACCAGTGGGAAGCGGCCTCACCGCGGCCGGCCACGCGTAACTCGACGGATTGGCAACGACGTAGGTGACGCTCGCGCCGAGCGTGCCGTGGACCTTGTTGGCCATCTCGTAGCGCGTGACCAACTGGCCTCCGGCCGAATGGCCTGCGACCACGACCTTCGTGAGATTCGGAAACATCTTCCTGTCGGCCAGCCTGCGGAGGATCTCGTCCACGAAGTCGAACGACGAGACCGTGGGGTTCGACGGGGACATGCCGCCCGACCGCCAACTGTCGCCGCCGTTTGGCCACACGACCTCATTTGCCTGCGGCTTGTCGGGGGCCGCGATGAGTCGCGGGGCGATGATGACTGTGTTGTCGAGTGCGCCCGCGAGAAACGCCGCCGCGGTGGCCGTTGCGAAGTAGTGGTCCGCATTGCGGTTGGCGCCGTGCACCATGATGAGCGCGCGCGTCACCGACGCGTTGGGCGTGCCGAGCGGATGGGTGGAGTAGACCATGGAGCGCGCGGGCCCGTTGCCGAAGGTGATCCATTGTTCGCACGTCGCGGTTGCCGTTGTGCATGGCGCCCCGTCCGCGGGCGCGCGACCGGACTCAGGAAGGGACGTCAGTGCAGCGACGACGGCGACGAGCAGAGCGGTTCGCATGAGCATGGGCTGAGAGATGACGACCGAGTATCTTGTCTGGCCCGGACAATACTAACGCTCATGCCACGAGGTCCGCGACGGAACCGCTGCAATGGCGGACCCGCATTCCCCACGACCGAAAATGTCACGATCGTGTGATGTCGGGACGTGACGCTCGATTCGCAGCTCGCCGCCTGCTACGATGCGACACGGTGTTCTGGGCTCTCTTGCCATCCTCAGTATCCCGGAGTCGGAGCGTGCAGCTCGGTTGGATGACCGCCATCGCGCGTCGTGTTCTTCCTCTCAGCTGTGCCCTTGCACTGGGCATTCCGCCGCTCGCCACGTCGCACTTTATGTGGGGGGAGGTCGGTCATCGGATCACGGCGCAGGCGGCTGTGTCCGCACTCCCGGACAGCATGCCGGCTTTCTTTCGCAAGGCGTCGGGTCAGCTGGCGTACCTCAATCCGGAGCCCGATCGATGGCGGAGCGGAGCGGAGCAGGCCCGCGATCCGGCGCTGAACATCGCATCCGGCGCAGAGCACTTCATCGATACGGAAATGATTCCAGCGGATCGCCGTGCGAATGCGTTCGCCGCGCCGACGCGCAACGCGTACGCCGACACGCTTCGGGTCCTCGGCGTGAGTGCGGAAGTTGCGGGCGTGCTGCCGTTTCGAATTCTCGAGCTCGCGCAGACGCTTCGCATCGAATTCGGACTCTGGCGAGCGGCGCCAAACGCTCAGACACGGGAGTGGATTGAAGCACGCATCATCAACGACGCTGGCATCCTCGGTCACTACGTGGCCGATGCCTCGAACCCGGCTCATACGTCGGTGCATTACAACGGGTGGGTGGGCGCGAACCCAAACGGCTACGCCACGGACAAGCAGTTCCATTCGCGATTCGAATCGGTGTACGTGCAGTCGCAAATTGCTCTCGGCGACGTACAGCCGCTGGTGGGACTGACGCTGCGCGTCTATCCCGACCTGCGACCGGCCATTCTCGCGTACCTCAACGAAACGTTTGGGGAAGTCGAACACCTGTATCAGCTCGACAAGGCGGCTCCGTTCAACGCGGCGACGACGTCCACTGCCGACAAGCGATTCGCCGCCGAGCGTCTTGCGGCGGGTGCTCGCATGTTGCGCGACCTCTGGTGGACCGCCTGGATCACCAGCGACGCAAGCGAATCGCGACGTTGAGCTTCCCACGGCGACCGCTGGGCGCAATCCGCGTCCCGCACGCTGTTACAGATCTTCTACACTCTCGGCGGAGCGCGGCCGAGCGATTGTCGCCGCCCGCGCGCATATTGAACGCAACCTGACGGGAGGGCCTCGTGCCTGAACAAGAACCAATGCGCATCGTCCTCACGGAGGAGCAGCGCGAGATGGTCAAACGCCTTTCCGGTGGGTGACGGTCATCCCAGATACCGTCGCGCGACCTGCTCCAGTCGGTCATCCCCGGCGTCCTCCGCCTCGCTGAGGATCTCTTCCACGAGCGACCGAAGCCGCGGTTCGCCCCAGTAGTAGCCAGTCGCGCGCTCGGCGAGTTGCGTTTCGTTCACGCGTGCCGCCTCCAGCAAAGCGCGCGCGGCGGCGCGATCGAAGCGCGGGTCGTCCCGCTCCGGCAGATCGTAGTTGCGCCGAGGCATCTCGCCTTCGGCATCGTCTCTCAGGAATGCACGTGACATGGTGTTTCTCCCTTCCTATGCTATCCCACGGCGAGCGCATCACTATTCTACGTCACTGGGACCTTCGATGCGAACAAGCCTGTTACCCAGGACCCGCTATGCAATTCATGCTCCTCGTGTACACCGACGATTCGCTGCTCGACGCGCTACCGGATGGCGAGCGTGACGCAATGATGCGCGGGTGCCTCTCGCACGCCGACGACCTCAGACAGGATGGTCGGCTGCTCGACTCACGCATGCTTGCCGCGCCGGCCACCGCGAAGGCGGTGCGCATGCGCCACGGCCGCACGCAGGTGACCGACGGGCCGTTCGCGGAGGCTAAGGAAATGCTCGGCGGCTTCAATCTGATCGAGGCCAAGGACATGGATGAGGCGATCGAGATTGCCGCGTCGTTTCCATGGACGCGTACGGGCTGCGCGGAGATCAGGCCGGTGCAGGACATCGAGGCAGTTCGACAGCGAGTTGCGCCGTTTCCGATCGTGAAGCGTTCCGGGAGCTGATGTATTGCAATTGAAAGGGAACGTCTGTAATATTTCAGGCAATGACGTCCCCCACGCGCGCGCGCCTTGCCTCCAGCCCTGCTGCCGCTCCGGTCCTGGCCAAGGCCACGCTTGCGGCCGCGGAGCGCCTCGGGCTGCGGAATCGTCACTTGGCCGTCATCATCGGGTCCAGCGAAGCGTCGGTTTCGCGCCTGCAGAATGCGCGCGGACTGGATCCCGACAGCAAGGAAGGGGAGCTGGCGTTGCTTTTTCTCCGACTTTACCGGTCGCTCGACGCGCTGGTGGGCGGCGACGACGGCAAGGCACGCGCCTGGCTGCACGCGATGAACGACCACCTCGCCGGCGTCCCCGCCGATCGCATCAGGACTATCGAAGGGCTCGTGGATGTCGTCCAGTATCTGGACGCGATGCGCGGGCGACTCTGAGCTGCGGGCGCTTCGGCTCTCGCCTTGGCGAGTGGTCGAAGCGCAGCACCTCGTGTCCACGCGCAAGCTCGTCGATTCGACAGAGGAACAGGAACTGCTCGAGGAGTTGATCGAGCGCGCGAAGCCGCCCGACCCAAGCGGCGGGCAACAGCACTATCTGTTGTTCACGCCGTTCCGCTATCCGCCGCTTCGACACGGGTCGCGATTCGGCCGGCGGGGGGAGCGGGGCATCTGGTACGGATCGGAGCACCGACGCACGGCATTCTCCGAAGTCGCGTACTATCGTCTGCTCTTTTTTGAGGGGACGCGCGCGGCTTTAGGCACGGTGAGCACGCAGCTCACCGCGTTCACCGCCCGCATGCACTCGTCGCGTGGAGCCGATCTGGTCTTGCCGCCATTCGACGCGTTCCGGAAGTCCATCGCGTCACCGGTGAGGTACGCGGCGTCGCAGGCGTTGGGAAGCGCGATGCGAGCGGCGGGCGTCGAGCTGTTTCGCTTTCCGTCGGCGCGCGACGCGGACCCATCGGGCGGCGTCAACGTGGGCGCGTTCATGCCGTCTGTGTTCGGCACCGCGAAGCCTCAACGCTTCGCGACGTGGAATTGCACCGCAACACGCGAGCGTGTCGAATTCGCGCGTGGGGACTTCTCCAGGCGCGAGACATTTGCCTTCGAGCGCGAACAGTTTCTGGTGGAAGACGTGTTGCCCAGGCCTGCCCTTTAGTCTAGAAAGTTGTGGAAAAACTGAACATCTTGACGCTGTCGACGCACGCGCTGCCCAGAGTACCCTCTCGCGTGTTGCGCACCGCGAGGAGGAGACCCATTCTTCACAGAATCCCTGCCACGGAGCCGATGAAAAAGATTAGCATGCTCGTTTGCGCGAGCGCCGCCATCGCCTGTTCCGCGGGTCAGGCGCCTGAGCCTCGTTTCGCCACCAGCGCGGCGATCACCCCCGAAGATCTTCGTCAACGCCTCTTTCTCATCGCCGACGACTCGATGATGGGACGCGAGTCGGGATCGGCGGGCGACTACAAGACCACAGAGTATGTCGCGGCCGAGTTCCAACGCCTCGGCCTGGAACCGGCCGGCGAGAATGGCACGTACTTCCAGACCGTGCCGTTCTGGAACGCCGCAGTCGATCCGCAGTCGCACCTCGATGCGGGCGGCACGCCGCTCCAGCTTGGCCGCGACTTTCTGCCGTCCTCCGTTGGCGCGCTGCCGCAGACGCTCGATGGCGTGGAAACGGTCTACGGCGGACCGGCGACGGACACGTCGCGCTGGATCAGCGCCGCCCAGGCGTCGGGGAAGGTGGTGATCATCGATCTCCCGCTGGGCGCGTCGCTGCGTGGGATCCAGGTGGGATCGCCGAAGTGGAGGCAATCGGTGGCCGTGGCGGTCACGGTCCTGGACGTGGTCGGTCCGGAATCGATCGCCAGGCTTCGTGAAGGACGTCCCATTCCCGACACGACCCGCAATCCGGCAATCACGCCCCAGCTCTGGATCACACGCACGGCAGCGACGACGATGCTCGGCGCGGATCCGACGACGCTGGCGCCGGGTGCGAGAGGCGCACTGTTGCGCGGGCGGTTCGACATCAAGCGGACGCCGGTGCCATATCCGGCGCGGAATGTCGTGGCCATTCTTCGTGGAAGCGATCCAGTGCTTCGCGAAGAATACGTCGCGCTGAGCGCGCACAACGATCATGTGGGCTACGATCACTTTCCAGTCGATCATGATTCCATTCGCGCGTTTGACCGCGTCATCCGGCCTATGGGCGCGGACTCGCCCGTCCGGCCGCCGACGGGTGACGAATGGAAGAGGATCCGCGGCATTCTCGACAGCCTGCGCACTGTGAACAAGCCCCGGCTGGACTCCATTCGAAACGGCGCGGACGACGACGGATCGGGTACGGTGGCCCTGCTCGAGATTGCCGAAGCGTTGTCGCGCGGCGGCGCGCATCCCAAGCGATCGATCCTCTTCGTCAATCACACGGGCGAAGAGGCCGGCCTGCTCGGCTCACGCTGGTACACCGACCACCCGACGGTTCCGATCGCGTCCATCGTGGCCGAGATCGATCAGGACATGGTTGGGCGCGGCCTGCCCGACGACTATCCGCGCGGCGGCACGGGTGCCGCGAGTCCCACGTATCTCGAAGTGGTGGGGGCCAAGCGACTGTCGCACGAGTTCGGCGATTCATTGGAAGCAGCGAACGCACGCGAGCCGCTGCCATTCGCGTTCGACTATTCGTACGACGTGCCGGGTCACCCGCTGCAATACTATTGCCGAGCCGATCATTACAGCTATGCGCGGTACGGCATACCGTCGGTGGCGCTCAGTCGCGGCGAGCATCTCGACTATCATCAGGTGACGGACGAGGCGCAGTACATCGACTATCCGGACCTGACGCGAGTGACGCGGATGGTGTACTCCGCGGCGATGGTGATCGCGAACATGGCGCACCGGCCGAGGCTCGATATGCTCAAGCCTGCCGACCCGCACGGGCAGTGCCGGCAGTGACCGACCAGCGTTGACCGGCGCCGAGGGGTCTACCAGTCCGTGGTCTTGTAGTCCTTGAGGAACTGTCCCCACACATGCTTGCCAGTGTTGATGCCGTCGATGACCGGATCGACGATACGCGCCGCGCCGTCGACAATGTCGAGCGGAGGATGGAAGCGATGCTCGGCCACCTTGCGCGCCGCGACTTCGACCGGATCCTCGTCTGTCACCCATCCGGTATCCACGCTGTTCATGTGGATGCCATCGTTGAAGTAGTCGGCGGCGGCCGTGCGCGTCATCATGTTCAGCGCCGCCTTGGCCCTGTTGGTGTGCGGATGCCGCGTCGTCTTGTAGCGCCGGTAGAACTGGCCTTCTACCGCTGACACGTTCACGATGTGCTTGTCGCGCTCGGACGTGCGCATCATCAGCGGCTTGAGCCGGGCGTTGATCAGGAACGGCGCCACCGCGTTGACGAGCTGCACCTCGAGCAGCTCCACGGCCGGCACTTCGTGCATCAGCAGCCGCCACGAATTGCGGTCGCGCAGGTCCACCTGCTGAAGATCCTGATCGAGGCGCCCCTGGGGAAAGAGGTGGGCACGAGCCGTCGCTTCGTCGGGTAACAGCGGCACCTGGGACAGGGCGGCCGAGTGCGTCAGCCCGGCGATGTCGCCGATGGCCTGCGCCTGAGCGATTGACGCCAACGCCGTCGCGGCGTCGTCGCCCTCACCACTGCCTGGGAGCATGTCATATCCGCGGACGCCTTCGTACGCGCCGACCAGCTTGCGCACGTGCTCCGGCATGGAGCTGAGCGCGGCGGTTTCGCCCTCCATCATGTGGCGATAGAAGTCGGGCGGCCGTCGCACCGTCTGACACGCGTTGTTGACGATGAAGTCGAGGCGGTGGTGGGACGTAACCAACTGGTGGCAGAACGCTTCGACACTGGGCGTGTGACGCAGGTCGAGTCCGAAGATTTCGAGTCGATGCCCCCAATCGCCAAAGTCGGGCTCGGCGGCGTAGCGGGCGGCGGAGTCACGTGGAAATCGCGTGGTGACGATCAGGTGCGCCCCTGACCGCAGGAACTTGATGCCCGCTTGATAACCGATCTTCACGCGGCCGCCGGTGAGGAGCGCGACGCGACCCCGCAGATCGGCCAGTTCGCCGCGCTTGGCATAGTTGAACGCCGCACACGACGGGCAGAGCTGATCGTAAAAGTAATGGAGGACGCTGAACTCTCGCTTACACGTGTAGCAGTGCTGTGGCTCGAGGGCTTCGCGAAAATCCGGATCAGTGTCGATGGTTTCCTGCTTGTCGCTGGAGGGCAGGAAGTAGTTGGGTGTGGTGAACACCGTCTGCCGCCGGAGCTGGCGGATGCCGGTGTCCGTCAGTTGCGCCTCCGATTCCATCACACGCTCGCGACGTTGCGCCTTCTTGAGCCGCTTGGTGGCCTTGACCAACTGACGTCGCGTGATGGCATCCGGGCGCGAGACCTCGCCCGCGGCCCTCAGCAGCCGGTTGCGCTGCGTTTCGGGGACGTCCAGCAGCCAATCGCGATCCGACGCGATGGTCTCGAGCAGGCTGATGGCATCGCGGACGCGCGCGTCGAGGCCGTCGGACGAGCCCGGCTCGTTGGGTGAGGTGGGCGGAGTTGCTTCAGGGCCGAGTGACATAGCCTTGAAAGATAATGCACGAGGCGGTGACTCACGGGCAGGAGACCTGGTTTGCGACGCTGAATTGTGCGAATGCCCTTACCGTGGCGGCTCAGCGCGGACGTAGCGCACGAATGAGCGCGCGGTCGAGTGCGTTGGCGAAGGCCTGCTTCTCACGCGGGCCATACGGCGAGTGGCCGCCGGTCTCCACGCCGGCGCCACGGAGGCCTTCCATGAAATTCCTGACCGACAGGCGCTCGCCGATGCTCTCGGCGGTGTATTCCTGACCGCGTGGATCGATGACCACCACGCCCATTGGCACGAGTAACGCGGCGAGGGGGATGTCCGCTGTCACGGCAACGTCGCCGGACTCGGCGTGCTCCGCGATGTAGCGGTCCGCCACGTCAGGGCCCCCTTCGACTCGCACTGCCGAGAGGTGTGTATATCCAACCGGCAGTTGCAGCCGCTGATTCGCGACGAGGACCGTTTGGAGCGCGTGGCGGTCGGATGCCCGAAAGCAGATTTCCTTCACGTCGCGAGGTGTGGCGTCGGCGTCGAGCCAGAGCTTCATTCGAGCCGGTGAAATGGGTGGAGAGCGGCAACGAGCGCGTTGGTCCGAGGAAAGATACTCGCAAGTGTTGGCTCGCCGGGCGCTTACACGTGGCGGGACCGCCGCAGCGAACGTGTGGGAGACGAGGCGATCCCGAGATCGCTGGCCGCCGCGGAAAATGTGATAGTTGGCTGCGGGCGTTGCTCGCGTCAGATTCCTTATGACTGCTGCACACACACCAATCAACGCTCAATGATTCCAGCAACCGAAGCGCTCCAGCGGCTCCGTGAGGGCAACGCGAGATTCACGGCGACCGTACATGGCACCGGCGATCTCGTACTGCACAGCCGGCGTCCGGAGCTGACGAGCATCCAGGAGCCGTTCGCAATCATTCTCGGGTGTTCCGATGCGCGAGTGCCCGCCGAGATCGTGTTCGACCAGGGGTTGGGAGACCTCTTCGTCATTCGCGTGGCAGGCAACATCGTTGCGCCGTCGCAGGTTGGCAGTGTGGAATTCGCGGCGGAGCGCTTCGGCACCCGGCTCGTCGTCGTTCTCGGCCACTCGCGCTGTGGAGCGATCCTGGCGACCCTGGAGGAACTGCAGCGTCCAAGCGAGAACCAGTCGCGTAATCTGCGCTCCATTGTGGATCGGGTGCGCCCGTCAGTGGCGGGGTTGCTGGAAACGGACCTGAGCCACGATCTGGATGCGCTGGTGAATCACGCCGTACGGCTCAACATTCGCGCGTCCGCCGATCACCTGCGTCACGGCTCGGCGGTGCTCGAGCAATTGATCCAGGACGACGGCCTGCTGGTAGTGGGTGCGGAGTATTCGCTGGAAACGGGCGCGGTGGAGTTTCTGGATGGCTGAGGCGAGTTGCAGGAGCTGGGCGCCGGCGCTGCGTGGTATTCGGGCGTCGATCGCCGTGGCCGGCCTGGTGGCCGGCGCGTGGGCGTGCGGTCAGGCGCCGCCCGCGTCGAAAGTAGCGGTGGCCGGTCCGGCGCCCGATTCCTTTCGCGTCGCATTCAACACAAGCCGAGGCACGTTTGTCGTCCTGGTCACGCGAGCGTTGGCGCCGCGCGGTGCGGACCGCTTTCGTGAACTCGTCATGAATGGATTCTTCGACGATGATCGGTTCTTCCGCGTGGTGCCGGACTTCGTGGCCCAATTCGGCTTGAACGACAATCGAAAGCTGAACGAAAGCTGGGACGGCAAGCCGATTCTCGACGACAGCGTGCGCGGGACGAACAGGCGGGGCGCGCTGGTGTTCGCGACGGAAGGACCAGGAACGCGATCCCACCAACTCTTCATCAACCTCGCCGACCAGGTTCACCTCGACACGTTGGGGTTTGCCCCCATCGGTCGGGTCGTGGAAGGCATGGCCGTGGTGGATGCACTGTATTCGGGCTACGGCGAGTCACCGAGCCAGCACCTGATTCAGACCCTGGGCAATTCCTATCTGCAGCGCATGTTTCCCAAGCTCGACTACGTCAAGACGGCGCGAATTGCCGGGAGCACCGTCAGCGCGGCACGTTAACGCTTGTCTTGCGCCGGGTCGCGTGGCGGCGTCGATTCAACAAATGAGACCATTTTTTCTCGCCGCGCTGCTAGCGCTCCCCGCGCCCATGGCGGCACAGGCGACGGCCCTTGCCGCGCCGGACTCCGCGCTCATTGGGCGCATACTGCTCGCCGAAGACCGTCGTGATTCGCTGGACGAGGGGATCGTCATGGGCCTCCGTCATGGGGACGCCCGCGTGCGGACGCTGGCGCTCCGCGCGCGGGCGCGCATTCGTGATCCGAAGTTCGCTGGGCGCGATTCGCTTCCGTTGCTTCCGACGCCCACGGTGTGGCCCGAAGCTGCATGGCGTTTGCGCTTTCGAGCGCTGACGGGCCAGCGCAACGACTGTGAGGCGATTCGTCTTGCGCTGACCGACAGCGCGTGGGCGGTCCGATTGCGGGCCGCGGATCTGGTCGGTGCGCCGTGCGACCACGATGCGGTAATTCTTGCGACGTTGCGCTCGTGGCTCGATGCCCTCCCGTTGGATGCGTCGCGGCGGGTGTCAGGCGGCGTTTCCTGGCACGCGGGAGCCCACGCGCTCGTCGCGCTCGCGCGCGTGCGATCGCCCGATGCCGGCGCGCGCCTGAGCGCGCTGGCGACCCACCGCCAGTGGCAAGTTCGCGCATACGCGGCGCGCGCGGCCAGCGCGCTGGCGGACACCCAGCGCCTGCGCACGCTGGCCCGTGATCCGGACGACAACGTCAAGGAAGCGGCGATCGACGCCTTGACCAAGCTGAGCGGACACACGGAGGACGAGCTCTACCTGGGAGCGCTGGCCGCCGACGGAGCACAGGCGGTGCGTGCGGCCGCTCTGGCGTTGAAAGGGTCTCCGCGTGCGGACGCCCAGACGGCGGCGAATGCGGCGTTCGATCGCTGGGTTGCACGTACCAATGCCTCGGCGCGTGATGCGCGCGTGGCGCTCCTGGAAGCAGCAGGCCGGCCAGCGAGCGACGACAAGCCGCCGGCACGGCGCGTTGAACTGCCACCGCGCGCCGTTGCGCTCGCCCTCGGCGCCGACATTCGGCTGCGGGTGACACTGTCGCCAGCCAGCGGCGGCGGTTCGTTCGTCGTGCGCCTGCGTGGCGACGCGGCGCCGATGATGGCCGCGCGGATTCTGGCACTGGTGCGCGCGGGCTACTATGACGGCCTGACCTGGCACCGTGTCGAGCCGGACTTCGTGATTCAAGGCGGAAGCCCTGGAGCGACGGAGTATGTCGGCTACGCGCAGTTCTTTCGCGACGAACTGGGCACCGTGCCGCATACGCGAGGCACCGTCGGCATGAGTACCCGCGGGCACGACACCGGCGACGCCCAGTGGTTCGTTAACCTCCGCGACAACCGGCGGCTCGACTCGGACTATACGGTGTTCGCGGAAGTGACTGACGGGATGGGCGTGGTCGACGGTATTCTCGAAGGCGATGCCATGGCGTCGGTGGTGGAGATCCCGCCACGCCGGCGTTGAGTGGCACGCCGAAGGCCGGTTCGCGGAGTTATGCCGGTGCGACGTCACGAGCTGAAGCGCGCTCGGCTGGTGGCTTCGCCCATTGCCGGCGGGCGTGATCATTGCCCTATTACAAATGACGGGTCGGGAGCAGCAGGGTTGGCTCGGAACTGCAAGCCAGTGGGGAGGCGTCATGACACGTTCGCGCAAGAAGACTCCGATTGTCAGCGTCACGGCCGCCGAGAGCGAAAAGGACGACAAACTCCTGGCGCACAGGCGGGAGAGAAAACGCGTTCGAGACGTGCTGCAGGTCGAGGCTGACCCGGACGTGCTGCCGCACACGCATGACGTGAGCGACCCGTGGGTCATGGCCAAGGACGGCAAGGTCTACGTGGGCGAAAGCCTTCCAGAGAAGCAAAGACGGAAGTAGTCCGTGCGCGGCGGCACCGGCGTCGCGCGCCAGCATCGCGCCGCGGGATACCCGGAGATAGAATTGAACGCCGTGATTGCCGCCGATCGTCCATTCCTGTTGTGTGAGGGCTCCGGAGACACCATGCGTTCCTGCGTCGATGCCGTGATCGCGGCCCCGCGGTCGTTCGCGGCCAGCCTCATTCTCGTCGTGCTGCCGGCACTCGGCCTGGCGCAGGGTGCGCCGCGAACTCCACGCGCAGACAGTCTTCGCGAAGCGGTTCGATTGGATGTGGACGGCTCGACCGCACGGGCGCGCGAAATCCTTTCGTCGCTCGTCGCCAGCGCGCCCGACGCACGTGCACGGGCTGATGCTCAGCGAGCGACGGCGATGTCGTACGCGTTCGACGGGGATTGCGCCAATGCGACGCGGCAGGAGGAGATGGTGATTGCCTACTGGGCGACGCGCGAAGCGGCTGAACCGCAGAACGCCTTCTATCAGGAAGGCGAAATGGCGAACGAGGCGGCGCGGGTGTGCATCGACGCCGGAGCTCTCGACATTGCCGAGCGGTACTATCGGCTTGGCACAGAGCTCGGTGTCAAGGAGCCTGATCCTCGCACACACCCGGCCAGCTTGTGGCAGTACCGGCTCCAACACGCGTTGGGGCGTCTTGCCGCGCGTCGAGGCGACGCGGCGGAGGCGCAGCGCCATGTTGCCGAAGCACGCCGAATCCTGGACGCCGATCCGGCCATGGCTGCCGCGCAGGAGCGCTTCTTTCCATACCTTGTTGGCTACGTTGCACTCTACACGAACGATCTTCCCACGGCCGAGGCGTCGTTCACGATGATGCTGTCGCTGCCGCAGAACCAGAACGACCCGTTCATGCATGGCCTGCTCGCCATGACGTGGGAGAAGATGGGGCAGGGGGGGCGGGCGACCGAGGAATACCGCAAGGCGTACGATCTCGCGACCGCGCACAATCCTCCGGCGGCCTTCGCGCGGCCGTTCGCGCGAAGAAAACTCGCGTCGCCCTGACGCATCCCGGCATGTCGATCGAGCCCGGACGCGGTCTTCGTCGCGGCTCCCTCTGCGTGCTGGCCGCGGCGTGCATGGCGGCACCGCTGGCGCGTGGGTTTGCGCAGGGCATTCCCGCTCGGCTCGACGACAGCACGTTCTGGCACATGATGAACGCGTACTCCGAGCCGTGGGGCACCTTTCGCTCCGAGAACTTCGTCTCGAACGAGACCTCGCTGCAGTGGGTGATTCCGGAGCTCCAGAAGACCATCAGGCAGGGTGGCGTGTATCTTGGAGTCGCGCCCGATCAGAACTTCACCTACATCGTGGCGCTCAAGCCCGCGATCGCGTTCATCGTGGACATTCGGCACCAGAACGCGATGCAGCACCTGCTGTACAAGGCCATCTTCGAGATGACTGGCACTCGAGCCGAGTTCCTCTCGATGCTGTTCTCGAAGACGCAGCTGGCCCGGATGGACGACACCACCTCCGCGATCGGGGCCTTTCAGGCGATACAGAAACTCTCGTCGGACAGCGCGACGTACCGCAGGAATTTCGCGGCGATCAAGGACCGCTTGATGATGTACCACCGCTTCGCACTGAACGACAGCGAATTGGTGTCGCTCGACTGCGTGTACGGCTCGTTCTTCTCACAGGGACCGGGCATCACGTATAGCTACGGCTCCAGCTGCCGGAACCCGAGCGGCACTGGCGGCGGTCGCGGTGGCTGGCAGGGCGGCCGGGGATTCGGCTACATGCCGACCTACCTCGGCTTGATTGCCGAAACGGATGGAAGCGGTTTCAATCGGAGCTACCTGGCGAACGAGGCGAACTTCCATGCCATCAAGGACTTCGAGGAACGCAATCTCGTGGTGCCGCTCACGGGAGATTTTGCAGGCGACAAGACGCTCCGAGCCGTCGGCACATATGTCCGCGACCATGCCGCGAGGGTCTCGGTGTTCTACGTTTCCAACGTGGAGCAGTACCTGTTTCAACAGGCAGACGCGCCGGGACGTTTCTACAGGAACGTCGAGTCGTTGCCACTGGATTCCACCGCCCAGTTCATCCGTTCAGCGTCAGCGGGCTTGGGCGGCGGCGCGAATCTTCAGTCCCAGAGCGGCCGGTCGTATCAGCTCATCAGCTCCGTGCTCGACATCGTGACGGCGTTCAACGCTGGCGGCGTCGCGCTATACTCGCAGGTCATTCAATTGTCGCATCAGTAGTCGTGCGCCTCTCCTTCACCCATCGGGAGTGCCCCACATGAACAAGCTCGCTCTCGTATTTGGCGCGGTGGTCGCCCTCGTTGCTCCGCAGCGCACTTCCACCGGCGAGGTGGCGGACTGGGAGCGGCAGGCTCGCGGCATCACGATCGTGCGCGACGACTGGGGTATCGCCCACGTCCACGGCAAGACTGACGCCGATGCCGTCTTCGGCTTGATGTACGCGCAGGCGGAAGACGACTTCAATCGCGTGGAGACCAATTTCCTCAACTCCATGGGACGCCTGGCGGAAGCGGACGGGGAGCGCGAGGTCTATCGCGACCTGCGGATGAAGCTCTTCATCGATCCAGACAGCATGAAAGCGCAATACGCGGCGAGCCCGGCGTGGCTGAAATCGCTGATGACCGCGTGGGCGGCGGGCCTCAACTTCTACCTGTACAAGCACCCGGCCGTCAAACCGCGCGTGATCACGAAATTCGAGCCGTGGATGGCGTTGAGCTTCAGCGAGGGCAGCATCGGCGGTGACATCGAGCAAGTGAATCTCGCCCAACTCGAGTCATTCTACGGAGGCAAGCGCACCGAGGCACCCACTCCCAATGGTGGTCCTTCCGACCCGCTGGAGGAGCCAGGCGGCTCGAACGGCATCGCCATTTCTCCGGCGAACACGGTCAACCACCGTGCGCTGCTGCTCATCAATCCGCACACGTCGTTCTTCTTTCGTTCCGAAGTGCAGGTCACCAGCGACGAGGGATTGAATGCCTATGGCGCGGTGACCTGGGGACAATTCTTCATCTATCAGGGCTTCAACGAGCGCACGGGCTGGATGCACACCACCAGCGGGGCGGACGACCTGGATGAGTACAAGGAAACGGTCACCAAGACGCGTGACGGATATGCCTACAAGTACGGCAATGCGCAGCGGCCCGTCATGGCCACCACAATCACGATTCCATACAAGACGCCGCGAGGCATGGCGAAGAAGGAGTTCACGGTCTATCGCACGCATCACGGACCTGTCGTCCGCGACGTGAACGGCAAGTGGGTCACGATCAAGATGATGCACGAGCCGCTGAAGGCGCTCATCCAGTCGTATACGCGCACGAAGGCGAAGGACTACCGGTCGTTCAGGCAGACCATGGAGCTGCACACGAACTCGTCGAACAACACCATCTTCGCTGATGCCGACGGCGACATCGCGTACTTCCACGCGAACTTCATCCCGCGACGCGATCCGAAATTCGACTGGACGAAGCCCGTGGACGGCAGCGATCCCGCCACGGAGTGGAAGGGCGTGCTGGGCGTGGACGAGAGTCCCAGGCTACTCAATCCGGGAACCGGATGGCTGTTCAACGTGAACAACTGGCCATGGAGCGCCGCCGGTCCAGACAGTCCGAGACGAGCAGACTATCCTGCGTACGTCGAGTCGGGCGGAGAGTCGGCTCGAGGAGTGCACGCCACGCTCGTTCTGAAGGACCGGAAGGACTTCACGGTATCGTCCCTCCTTTCGGCGGCCTATGACAGCTATCTCCCGGCATTCACCAATCTAGTGCCCGCTCTGATCAACGACTACGATCGGCTGGCGGGGGACGATCCATTGAAGACGACTCTGGCCGAGCAGGTCACGCAGCTGAGGGGCTGGGACACCCGGTGGTCGGCGACGTCGGTGCCGACGTCGCTGGCCATCTACTGGGCCGAGGATCTCGCGCGCCGCGTCAACCCGGACGCACGCCGAGCCGGCGTGCCGGTGGACGAATACATGGTGGCACGCGCGTCACCGGAGCAGCGGCTTGGATCGCTTGCGGCGGCGTCGGACCGGCTCTCGGCGGACTTCGGCACGTGGAAGACGCCGTGGGGCGACATCAATCGGTACCAGCGACTCACGGGCGACATCGTACAGCCGTTCAGCGACGCCGGCGCGAGCATTCCCGTTGGGTTCACGTCGTCACGCTGGGGCTCACTCGCGTCGTTTGGTGCCCGAACCTACCCGGGCACGCGGAAGATGTATGGAACGAGCGGGAACAGCTTCGTGGCGGTGGTGGAGTTCGGGCGGGACAGCGTTCGTGCCAAGGCGGTCACCGCCGGCGGCGAAAGCGGGAATCCGACGTCGAAGCATTTCAATGACCAGGCCGAACGATATGCCACCGGTGCGTTGCGCGACGTGTATTTCTACCCGGGGCAGCTGAAAGGGCACACCGAACGGACATACCATCCCGGCAACTGAATGAAGACCCGATCAGCACGGGCCATGCACGCGCACGCTTCGCGCGCGCTCGTACTGCGCCAGCGTCAGCGCGACGATCTCTCGCCAGGAATACGGAGGCGTGTGTACGCCGTTGTATTCCATGATCGACCGTTGTAGCGCGTCGTCGCTCGCGAGATCGGCGACGGCTCGCGCGAGGCCGCGATCATTCGGTGCGAGCAGCCCCGAGCGGCCATGCTCGATGAAGTCCGCCACGCCGGTGTTCGTGCGTGCCACCACCGGCAAGCCTGCGCAGCGCGCTTCCAGTGCGGCGATGCCGAACGATTCCATCCGGCTCGGCAGGAGAAAGGCATCCGAGCGGGCGAACAGCGCAAGGATCTGCTCTCGCGGCAGTCTCCCGTGAATCCGCACCCGTTCGGCGCCGGCGCGTTTCGCGAGGCGTTCGATGCGTGCGCGTTCCGGGCCGTCGCCCACGACATCCAGCGTGACGCGCGTGCCGCCACGCACGAGACGCTGCGCCGTGTCGAGTATGTCGAACAGCGCAACCGGACGCTTGCGCACCTGCAAGCGCCCCACGGTTACGAGGCGATACTCGCCTGGGGACCGCTGCCGGGCATGCACGGACCACGCGGCGGGCTCAATTCCGTTGGGGAGAATGTCCACGCGCGGTCCGCGCAGCGCGCGCGAGGCTTCGTGGGCCACCACGCTGCTGACCGCCGACCACGCGATGGGCAGGCGCGCCGCGTCGCCGAGTCCAGTGAGCAGATGCAGCGCGGGCCGCATGTAGTCGTACACACTGTGAAAAGTGAACGCGGTGGGAATGCCCGACTGCGCCGCGATCCGCGCACCGCCGTACGCCAGCGGCGCAATGATCCCCGAGTGCACGTGCAGCACGTCGAAGGATCCGCCGCGAATGACAGCGTCCAGTTCGCGGAACTGCTGGCGCGAGAAGCTGAATCCCCAGGGCGGAAACCGACGACCGTTCAAGCGATGCACCCGGATGCCGCTGAGATCCGTGGGGCCCGGCGTGGCAGTGATGATCTCGACCGTGTTCCCCTGCGCGCGGAGCGACTGAGCGAGGTCGAACAGCTGCAGCTCGAGTCCGCCAAAGCGCGGCAGGCACCAGTCAGCGATGAACGCAATGCGCTGTTCGTCACCCGCCGACATCACTCGGCCTGGTTGGCGGCGGTATTGTTCGTGATGGGCACCCGCGATAGTCTAGACCGCGCGGCGCCATGGCGCGAGCGTCCCGAGGCAACGAGGAAGAGTGTACATGGCAGAGCCTGAGATGTGGCTGCGCGGAGCGGTGCCGGACGTACCAGCACTGTTTCAGCCGGTTGCGCACAGCCTGCTGCAGTGTCTCGAAGAAGTGCGCGAGACGTTGCCGGCAGTGCCGCCGAACGAGATCTGGGCTCGCCGCGGGGACAGCGCGGCGGTGGGGTACCACGTGCGCCACGCGATTGGCAGTCTGGACCGCTTGCTGACGTATGCTCGTGGCGAGCCGTTGAGCGCCGAGCAACTCGCGACAATGCGTGCCGAGTCGGACGCATCGCTCGCGCCGCGCACGGCGGGTGAACTCATGGTGGCGTTCGAGCGCGCGGTTCACGGTGCCCTGGAGCAGGTGAAGGGGACGACCGACTCCTCGGCGTTCGCACACCGCGCGGTGGGGCGGGAGCTGTTGCCGTCCACCGTCATGGGTCTGCTCTTTCACGCCGCCGAGCACACGCAGCGACACGTTGGCCAAATGACGACCCTTGTCAGAGTCGCGGGCTCGTTGTGATACTTGCGGCATCCGGCGCGCATGACGTTCCGGACACCTTGGGAGAATTCAGCATGCATCCGCGATCGCCACTTCCTGAACTGCTCGCACAATTGAACGAAGACCGCGCTTCGTTGCTCGCAGCGGTTGCGCAGGTTCCAGCGGGACTTCTGCACGAGCGTCCGTCCAGCGAGCGCTGGTCCGTTGCGGAAGTGGTGGAACATCTGTCCATCGTGGAGCCGCGCGTGGTGAAGCTCATGAAGGGGTTGGTAGCCACCGCACCGCCGTTGTCGCCGTCCGCCGTCCCGACCGAGCCGCTTCGCGTAAGCCGCAGGCTGATCATGGATCGTTCCCGACTCATCGTCGCTCCGCCGCCGCTTCAACCGCAGCCCGGAATCGGCGCGGAGGCCGGGCTTGCGAAGCTCGACGCATCGCGAGCGGAACTACTGACTACTCTCGAGCGGGCGTACGACCTGGATCTCGGCGCCGTGAGCCACGCGCATCCCGTCTTGGGGCTGCTGAACGGGTTCCAATGGATCTCCTTCCAGGGAGGCCACGAAGCACGGCACACGGCGCAGATTGTCGAAGTCGCGAGCGCGCTGATGGAGCGAGACGAGCGCATCCCTCCATTGTCGTGATCGCGCGCGGCCGCGGACGCGACGTGCACGGACGTGTGCCGATGTGACGCCGGTTCCGTTCGAGGTGCTCGACGAACCGCTCGCCGTCTGTCGTCTCGACTCCTCCGTCGCGATTCCTGCGTGGGCAACCGCGCGTCCATTTTTCTCGATCACACGGACGTCGGACGAGCTCTCCGTGATCTGTGCGTCATCGCTCGTACCGGCTGAGGTAACCGCCGCCGGTGGTTGGCGCGCCATTAAACTGTGCGGACCGTTCGACCTCACCGTTGTCGGCCTCATGCTGTCCGTGGCGGAGCCGCTGGCCGCGGCGGGCGTGAGCATGCTGCCGGTGGCGACCTACGAGACGGACTACGTGCTCGTACCGGCTGCGCAACTCGACGCCGCCGTAGATGCGCTGAAGGGAGCCGGACACACGCTCCAGCGCCCGGTAAAGGACTGAGCTGTCTAGCGGCGGCCGCTACAACGACGGATGCCTGGACACCACTTCGTTGTGTATCTGGAACTGGTGGGCCACCGACAACATCTTGTCGTCGTTGAACAGGGCCCCGACGATCACGGCGCAAATGGGTTGTGCCTTGAGATCCAGCGGCGGCTGCGCAGGCGCGCCTCCCCGTCCGCCGCCTCCGCCCTGTTGCGGCACGTCGAACTTATACGGCACGACCGCACAGGGGTGACCGGTCTGCGCGTTTGGTGCGATGTCAGCGCCGGGTCCGCCGATGAACATGTCCAGGTCCTTCATGAACTCACCCCACTTGCTGATGAGCATATAGCGGCGACGCTGGTTCTGGAGAAACTCGAACGCACGGATGGTGCGGCCGTTCACGAAGCGTGGATTCCAGTCTGCGGGCGCCATCGGATTTGCCGCAGCGGCAGCGCGGGCGATACGCTGCGCCGCCGTGTCCGGCGGTACCGGCGGGGCGTCCGGACGCGGCGGCTCGGGGAGGCTATTCAAATCGAGCCCGAGTTCCCGGGCCTTCCGATGCACGTACTCGTCGAACGCCGCGGCGTACTCCGCATTGAGGCTTCCCTGGCCGACGCCAGCCACCGTGGGGCGCGGGCCGATTGGCCGCGGGTTCATGCCGAGCTTGCGAAGGCCATCGACGAACTCCTTTGGCGCGTCGGGATCGACGCCGATGCGCAGCTTCGCGAGCTTGATGTTGCGATCGAAGTTGAAGGGCGCCATCACGGTGGACGGATCCTTCTCGTCCACTCCATGAATGGTGTTGAACACCATCGCACAGTCTTCAATCGTGCGGCAGATCGGACCGACGCGATCCTGGCTCCAGGCCAGCACCATGCCGCCTGAGCGGCTGACGCTGCCGAAGGTCGGTCTGAGCGCGCTCAGTCCGCACCGGAGCGCGGGCGATACGATCGATCCCTGCGTTTCGGTTCCGATGGCGAACGCCACGCATCCCGCCGCGGCGGCGGACGCCGGTCCCGCGGAGGATCCACTCGATCCCTGCACGAGATTCCACGGGTTGTTCGTGCGTCCGCGGAACCATTGGTCGTTTTGCGCGAAGAGTCCGGTGGCAAGCTTCGCGATCAAGACTGCGCCGGCATCGCGGAGGCGCACCACGACCTCTGCGTCCTCGTCGAAGATGCGATTCTCGAAGTCCTTGGCGCCCCAGGTGGTCGGCACGCCTTTGGTGTTGAACAGATCCTTCACTCCATACGGCAGGCCATGAAGGGGACCGCGATACTTTCCCGCGACGATTTCCGCGTCCGCGCGCGTCGCCTCGGCGCG
>JANYIN010000023.1 GCA_025362035.1 Gemmatimonadaceae bacterium
GCATGGGATCGGCGAGCTCGTCGCCGAGATGGTGAAAGGCGGCACGCTCACCGCGACGACGGATGTGGCCGATGCGGTGGCCCGCACCGAAATTTCGCTCGTCTGCGTCGGCACGCCGAGCCAATCCAATGGCGGCCTGGATCTGGCCTACGTGCGCCGCGTCGCGGCGGAGATTGGCGCCGCGCTCCGCAGCAAAGATGCGTGGCATGTGGTTGTCATTCGCAGCACGGTGCTGCCCGGCACCACGGCGGATGTCGTCACGCCGATTCTCGAGCAGGCATCGGGGAAGAAGGCGGGCATCGGCTTTGGCATCTCGATGAATCCGGAGTTCCTGCGTGAAGGAACGTCCATCAAGGACTTCGACGACCCGCCGTTCACGGTAATCGGTGCGGATGACGAGCGCACGGCGAATTCTGTCGCCTCCCTGTATGCCGGACTTTCGGCGCCGGTGCGCGTCGTGCCGCTGGCCGTAGCTGAGATGGTGAAGTACGCCTGTAACAGCTTCCACGGACTCAAGGTGGCGTTCGGCAACGAGATCGGCAGCATCTGCAAAGCGCTCAACGTGGACAGTCACGAAGTGATGCGCATCTTCTGCGAGGATACGAAGCTGAACATCGCGCCCACGTACCTACGTCCGGGCTTTGCCTTCGGGGGTTCGTGTTTGCCGAAGGATCTGCGTGCGCTCTCGTATCGGGCACGCCAACTCGACATCGACACTCCCGTGCTCGCGGCGGCGCTGTCCAGTAATGCAAGTCAGATTGCGAGAGTCTATGACATGGTGCGAGCCACGGGGGCAAAGCGCGTCGGGATTCTGGGGCTCGCGTTCAAGGCGGGCACAGATGACCTGCGCGAGTCACCGATCGTGACGCTGGTGGAACGGCTGATCGGCAAGGGTGTGAACCTGGCGATCTACGACGGCCACGTGTCGCGCGCCAACCTGATTGGCGCGAACCGCGAATACATCGAGAACGAGATTCCGCACATCTGGTCGTTGATGCGCGGCTCGGTGCAGGAAGTCGTTGAATTCGGCGACGTCGTGGTGATCGGCAACGGCACGCCGGAGTTTCGCGAGATTCAGCCGTCGCTGAAGGATGGTCAGGTCGTCATCGATCTCGTGCGCGCGTTCGGCTCACGGGTTTCAGACGAGTCGTATCAGGGCATCGCATGGTGATGCCCGTCGGATCGCCGTCCAGCGGAGCGCTGCGGCGGAACGGTTCGGATGGGTCATCCACGGGATGATGCGACTGCTCTGGGTCAAGGCCGGGAAGCTGCTTCCGGTGGACACGGGCGGCAAGATTCGCTCATTCAACATCCTTCGACACCTCGCGGCCCGCCACGAGCTGACGCTTCTGTCGTACTATCACGGCGCGCGGGATGCACGGTACGAGGAAGACCTTTTCCGCGAATTTCCCGGCGCCGTAGTCGTGGCGGTGACGGAGCGCGGCGGACCGGCGTATCAGGCGCTTCACTACGCTCGGCGCTTTCCGATGGCGGCACCCTACTCGGTGTCCAAGTTCACATCGGCAGCGGTCAGGAGCCGGCTGGCGGACGTGATCGCGGAACGAACGCCGCAGGTGACCGTCTGCGACTTTCTCGCCGCCTCTCTGAACTTTCCGCCCCGCCCGGTCACACCGAGCATTCTCTTTCAGCACAATGTCGAGAGCGCCCTCTGGCAGCGACAGGCTCGACACGAGAGCAACCTGGCGAAGCGGGCGGTATTCCGAGTCGAGGCCGCCAAGATGTATCGGTATGAAACCGCGGCGCTCGGGCGGTTTCACCACGTCATCGCCGTGTCCGATCACGACCGCGCGTTGATGACGCAGATGGCGCCGCAGACGGACATCACGGTGGTGCCCACCGGCGTCGATGTCGCGCTCTATCGCCGAGGCGATGCACCGCTTCCCTCCCGTCCGCTCGTCATGTTCCTGGGCTCGATGGACTGGCCGGCGAACATTGATGGGGTAGAGTTCTTCTGCGAGAAGGTTTGGCCCCGGGTGATCGCGAACGTACCGCTCGCGAAATTTCAGGTTGTTGGGCGCAATCCGCCACCCAGAATACGTCGACTCGGCAACGACTCGGTGGAGATCGTGGGAGGCGTGCAGTCGGTCCTGCCCCATCTGCACAACGCCGCGGTGTTCGTGGTTCCGCTCCGCATTGGCGGCGGGACGCGCCTCAAGATCTACGAAGCGATGGCAGCGGCTCTGCCAATCGTGTCCACGCGAGTCGGGGCGGAGGGGCTCGACGTGACGGACGGCAAAGACATCGTGCTCGAGGATGATCCCGCCCAATTCGCGGACGCGCTGGCTGCCCTGCTTCAGGACGGCGAGAAGCGAAGAACAATCGGCGATGCCGCGGCAGCGACGGCCGCACGCTTCGACTGGTCCGTCATAGCAACTGATTTCGAGTCCGTGCTCGAGCGGGTTGCCACGCCGTAGGTCGGCTCACGGCACGACGACGCCGGCAATCGCGGCGTTCACGGCGTTGACGTCGGCGCCAGGATCCCGGCCATCCGTGCCCCTGTTCCTCATTCCCCCGATGAGCCGGAAGTCCAGGCCAGTAGCATTGGCGAAACCCACGGCAGCCACCGACGACAACAGGTAATTCCCGCCGGGATAGCCGCTCCCGTTTGTAAGAATGAGGACGTTGCCTCCGAACGCGCGACTGTCCATGAAGGTGCTGATCGTCGCAGTCCCAGCCGCCAGGCCCGGTCCCTTCACCCCATACTGGCCGCCGCCAATGATGTTGTCGCGGATGATGAGGCGCACGGGCGGCGTCTGCAAGGGACCCCCAAACCCAATGCCCGAATTGGTTGGGCTGATCACGGTATTGTGCACGATCGTCAGGTCCGCAGGATTCTGATTGATCAGGAAGCCACGACCATCCCCGTTGAAGATGGGTGCCACATCGATGTTGGCGAGGATGTTGTCCTGAATCGTTATCCGCTGTAAGGGATAGCTGGTAACGTTGGGATCCGGTGCGGCCGACAGGGCGAATCCCGAGCCGGTATTCCGGACGAGATTGAGCCGGAAGGTCACGTCCTGCGTGCCGCACCACGGACAGCCGCCATCCTGATTCGTGGACTTGAGGACGATGGCGCTTCCCGCCTGACCGTGGGCCCAGTTGTTCTCCATGACGTTGCCTTCGACGAGCACGCGTTTCGCGCTCTTGAGTTCGAAGAGGTTCTTCACCAGCCACACACCCTTCCACGCCACCGGTCGGAAGAAATGATTGCGCCGGATCTCGATGTCACTCGGGACGAGGTCGCGGATTCCCGGATCCGCGCCGCCGAATGAGACAATCTCAGTCGAGGCCTCCAGGTAGTTGTTCGTAATCTTGTAGGGGCCCGGGCCGTTCCACCCGGCGATCGCTTGCGCGTCTCCCCCGACGGAGTGACAACCGGCGATGTAGCTGTCGATCACCGCACTCGCTCCGCTCTGAAGATCGATGCAGCGTCGAATGTCCAAGGTCGGGCCGGCATGCACGTAGCTCCGATCAAGAACCAGGTTCTGAGGGACGCTGGCGTCCGTGTTCTGGGCAGTGCCGCTACCGTTTCCAAACCGTACCAGACGACCGAGCTGCGTTACGATAGGCGCCGCCGTAATCTCGAGTCCAGCAAGGCGCCAGCCAGCCGCTCCAGGGCTTGAACCGATGACTTCGGCACCGTTGATTCGCGTGACGATACGGGCCATCATCAGCGTGTCGCTCAGTCCGACCCGTCGGCCTTCGGCCAACGAGGAGAGCATCGAACTGCGGACCGTGACCACCATTCCGGAACCGGGCGCCCGTGATGTGCCAACTTTGGCCGGGAGGTTGAAATTACCGGTATAGGTGACGCCAGCCGTGAGAACGATCTCATCGCCTGGACGTGCGCGATCCAACGCCGCCTGCAAGTCACCGCCGGCCGATACCGTCAGCCTACGCCCTGTGGCGACCGGCATCCGAGTGTCGAGATAGACGCGCGGCGTCTCGGCGACCGTCGCCTGCTGGCCCCCGGAGCTGTCGCTTCGCATGCACGCAACGACAAGAACCAAAGCCGCGCATCCGGAGGTGCTTCGAGAGTGACGACGATACGCGTGCATCACGCGACCCCAGCTGAGCTCTGAGGTCTCAGAGCCTCCCCACCGCCCAGCGACGGCGTCCCGGCGGACTGCGGATGGGCCGGCCTGTCCCTCTCCCCGAACCAGTGCTCGCGGAGCATGAGAAACGGATGCTCGATCAGGATGAAAGTGACCGTTGCGACCCCTGCGGAGATCGCCGTTCCGATCACCAGCCCCGCGAGGAACACCAGCACGGGCAGGTACAGGACGCCCGAGAGGTGTGTCACTGTCCACGCCGTGCTCCCGTGGGCGAACCAGAAATGGTTCAAGTACATCCCGAACGCCAGGCGCGAAAATGGATAGAACACCCACGACCGCAGTGGGCGAGTGAGCGGCGATCGATCTGCCAGAACGAAGAACGCCAGTGATCCGTAAATCAGACTCAGCGCGAGAAAGGAAAAGATGTTCTTGTTCAGCAGGTCGAGCGCCATCCCAAGGCTGGATCCCAACACGACCACGAGCAGCCCGAGGGTCGAGGTCCCCCAGCGTCCTTCCGCTCGAAACAGATGGGGCCGCGAAGTGCTCAGGTACGCGATCAAGAGACCGACGAGCAGTGACTCGCAGTGCACATGGATGGGAAACTGCATTCGATCGATGATCTGGGTTGCCGGCACGCCGGCCGCAAGCAGATACCGTCGTTGCCAGACTCGCACTCCTTGCACAGCGACGAGCAGCCCGACGAGCGGCCACGCCTGTGCTCTACGCGGGATCACGCGGGTGGTCAGGAGCAGGAGCAGAGGCACGGCGATGTAGAACTGTTCCTCGGTCGAAAGCGACCACGAGCGAGCGTACGCCGTCGTGAAGTAGTTCGACAGAAAGAGCCAGTCCGGCCATTGCGCGAGATGACCCTTCCAGATGGTCAGTATGCCGAGCATCGCAAAATACAGCGGCCAGATGCGGAACCCTCGTCGCAGCCAGAAGCGGGGAACGCGGACGGTGCCGGTCCGGTCGAGTTCGCGCCACAACTGCTTCCCGATGAGAAAGCCGCTGAGGATGAAGAAGAGATCGACGCCGGTCCAGCCGAAATAGAAGACCGGATTATGCGCCAGGCGCAGATCTACTCCCCCAGCGGCAGGCCATTGGCTCCCCGCGTAGTGGGCGCCGATCACGAGGAATACCGCGCACGCGCGCAACGCATCGAGAGCGGGGACCTGCGAGGCGGGCCGATGGGACAGCTCGTGCCACCCCGAACGAACGATATCGAAGGCTTTCAAGAGTCTGGATCGCTCAACTGAGACTTGGAGGGGCTGCAAGGAGATCTGTCATTATCTCCCCACGCCGTAATGAAGGAATGCAGCGGGTCACGTGCGCCCCACGCCCGCGAGCAGTCGATAGAGATCCGAGATCATCGGTATCACGGCCGCCGCCGTGAATCGCGATCGGGCAATTTGCTGACCGGCGTGTCCCATTTGCGCCCTCAACATGGAACTGTTGAGTAGTCGCTCGAGTGCGCTGGCGAGACCGGGAACATCGTTCGAATCGATCAGAAGCCCATTGACACCATGCTCCACGGAGTCCGGCACCCCACCCACGGACGTCGCGACAACCGAACGCGCTGCGGCCATCGCCTCGACGATGGAATTCGGAAAGCCCTCGCTCAGCGAACACAATACCGAAATATCGAAGAGCCGATGGGGATTCGGAAGATTGTCCTGCATGCCGACGAACCGCACGATCTGGCCAAGGTTTAGGTCTGCGGTGCGCGCTTCGAGCGCTGCGCGCTCGGGGCCCTCTCCCATCACGACCAGAACGAGATTGGGGAAGCGCGGCTGAAGGAGGGACATGGCGTCGAGCAGCATCCGGTGATTCTTGATCGCCCGCAGATTCGCGACGATGCCGACAACCAGTGCCTCGGCCGGCAACGCGAGCGCAATGCGCATCTGCGCGAGCCACGAAAGTTCTGGAAGGTCGAATGCCGCCTCATCGACAAAATTCGGTATGACGACGATCCGCCGCGCCGGAACGTCATCAACGGAAGCCAGCGAGGCGCCGACCACTGCGCTGTTCGCGAGCACACGGTCGGACAGGCGGTACGCAATCCGGTTGCCCACGCCGTGCGCGGTGCTGATGCTGCCCCAACGCTTGCTGGTGATTACAGCGCGAGTGCCGCCCAGCCTCGCCCACGCCCCGGCGAAGACGTTCGCGTACCGGTCGTGAGCATGGACGACGTCGACTCGGTCTCGATGCAGGAACCGCATGAAACGCCACCCCTGAGCGATCATGCTGCTCCCGTACAGGCTGCGTACCGGAAAGACGTCGATCGGTACACCCGCCGCCTCGAAGCGCGGCCGCAGGGCACCGTCTCCTCGAAAGCAGGCCACCGACAGCTTGAACATGGAACGGTCGAGGCGCTCTGCTATGCGCACCGCGTTCATTTCGGTGCCACCAACGCCGAGGCTATCGAGGCAGAAGACGACACGAACCGGACGACGCGACATGTGAGCGGTACTCTGGTGCGGTGAACAAGACGGTCGCAGCCGCGAGCACGCCCTCCATGCGTCGCCGGTCCGACGCCCCTTCGCTATACCGCGCTCAGCGCCGCCGGTTCCCAAGCGTGTCCTGGCGATCGACCGCCGGAGGTCAGGGAACGATGACTCCGGCAGTCGCCGCGTTGACCCTGTCGATGTCGGCGCCGACGTCGCGTCCGTCCGAGCCCCTGCTCTTCAACATGCTGTTCGGCGCGAGATGGAAATCCAGGCCCGCCGCGTTTACGAACCCCACCGAAGACAAGCTCGCCGGATAGAAGCCGATGGTAGGATAGCCTACCGACGTCACTGTCGGAAGCGCATTGGCGATGAAGTACCCCTCGGGATTGAACTGGAGCAGCGTCGCGGTCCCGGGACTCAGCCCAGGACCCTTCACCCCGTAGAGGCCCCCGCCGACGATGTTGTCTCGCATGCTGAGGCGGACCGGCGGTGTCAGTGAAGGCCCCCCAAACGTCACGGCGGAGTTCGTCGGGCTCACCACCGTGTTGTGGACGATGGTGATATCGGTGGGATTCTGATTGATCAGAAAGCCACGTCCATCTCCGTTGAACGTCGGAGCCACATCGATGTTGGCGACGACGTTGTCCTGAATCGTGATTCGCTGCAGCGGGAAGTTCGTGACGTTCGGATCCGGATCGGCGGACAGCACGAAGCCGGCGCCAGTGTTCATGATGATGTTGTAGCGGAAGGTGATGTCCTGCGTGCCGCACCAGGGACAGCCGCCGCTCTGGTTTGTGGACTTCAGATTGACGGCACTTCCTCCCTGTCCGTCCTGCCAATTATTCTGGAAGATGTTACCCTCGACGAGCGTGCGCTTCGACGATTTCGACTCGTAAAGATTCTTCACCAACCACACGCCCTTCCAGGCGACCGGCTTGAAGAAATGATTGTGTCGAATTTCGATGTCGCTCGGCACGAGGTTCTGGATGTCTGGATCGGAGCCGCCGAAGCTGAGATTTTCGGTGGACGCCTCGAGATAGTTGTTCACGATCTTGTAGGGGCCTGGACCGTTCCACCCCGCGATCGCTTGCGCGTCAGCGCCCGAGTCGTGGATCTCGCTGATGTACGAATCGATGATCGCTGTTGACGCGGACTGCAGGCTGATGGCACGGCGAACGAATTGCGTCGGTGTGCCATGGATGAAGACGCGATCGAGCACCAGGTCATGCGCCACCAGCGGCAAGCTCGTCTGGCCGCCCCCGCCGCCATCGCCGAAGCGAATGAGACCGGTATTGCCCGTGTTCGTCGGCGACACCGAGATCTCGATTCCGATGATGCGATAGTGATGGGCACCAAGAACGGTATTGAAGGCGCCTTGATTCGTTGGGCTCAGGACAATCGGCAACTGCGCCGCCGCCGCGATAGCGGGTGTCATGCGCGACCCCTCAGGCGGCAGAAGCGTGGTGTTCAGCGGACGGATCGTGATCCACTTCGTGCTGCTGGTGTTCTTGTTTTGAAGCAGGAAGTTGCCGGTGAACGTCGCACCATTGGCCAGCGCCACCACATCGCCCGGTTGTGCCGCGTTGAGAGCCGCCTGGAGGTTGCCACCGGCATTGACCGTAATGACGCTGCCACCCACATCAGGTGCCGGAGGCGCAGCGGTATTCATGAAGACCTGCGGGAGCGCCGCCCCGGCTTCCAGCGGGTGCCCTTGGGTATTGAACACGATGCTGCCACTCACCGTCGGCGTATTCGTATACGTCGTCGCGGTAATGGTGACGGGGCCGGCGATGCCCTTGCCGACGATCGACACCAGGCCAGTTGGTGATACCGTTGCCTGGGCGGGATTGCTCGTCGACCACCCGATCGGAGCGCTCAGCACCGGATTCCCGTTCACGTCCAGGATCTGCGTCGTTAGCTGGGTCGTCTGGCCCCATAGCAACATGGTGTTGGCGTTCGACACCGAAATGCTCGCGATGGGCGGAATGGTGACCGTGATGAGGATGATGGCCGTTCTTCCCTCGCTCGATGCAACAATGCCGCCCGATCCCGGGCCAATCGCCGTAATCAGTCCCGTTGCCGCATCGACCGTGGCAACTGCCGGGGTGACGTAGGACCACGCCAGTGCTCTACCGGTCAACACGCTGCCGGTCGTATCGCGCAAGACGGCCACCGCCTGCGTCGTGCGACCGGCAACCAGTGTCGTGCTTCCGACGGAAATCGTAATCGTCTTGACGGGAGGCGGTATGACGACCACCGTCGCAGTGCCTACGGTTCCGGAGTTGGTGGCTGAAATGACGGCCGTTCCCACTCCGACCGCGGACACCACGCCGATAGAGTTCACGATGGCAACCGCGGGACTCGAGCTGGACCAGGTGATCGGCGAAAGTGATGTGATGACCGTGCCCGTCGAATCGCGCAGCGACGCTGTCGCCTGGACGACGTTGCCGGGACTCAGCGTGTCGGGATTGGCGAGACTGACGAAGACGGTGACGGTCTTTGGCGGTTGATTGGATATCGCGCCAACCTGTACGGACAAGCTCCCGACCTTTCCGCCGCTGGTCGCGCTGATCAGGGCGGTCCCGGGGGCAACACCCGTGATCACCCCGCTCGACGTGACGGTCGCGATGTTCGTCGCACTCGATGACCATGTGAATGCGGTGCCGACCAGCACGTTGCCAAGCGTATCGTGTGGTATTGCAACGGCAGGCGTCGATTGACCGGGACTCAGTGCTGCAACGAGCGTGGACACAGCAATGGTCGCCACCGGCAACGCTGAGGAACTACCAACAGTCAGGGAAGCGCTCCCGCTCACGCCACCGCTCGAAGCGGACACCACGACGGAGCCGAGCGCAATGCCAGTCAGTACTCCCAGCGGCGAAACGGTCGCGACCGACGGGTTCGAGCTTGTCCAGAGGATCGGTCGATTGGACAGCACGGCACCGGTGGAATCTCGCGCGGTTGCCGTGACCTGAGTCGTCTGCCCGATCGCAATCAGCGGGACGCTCACGACCACGGCAATCGACTTGACCGAGGATGGCGCGAGGGAGACCACGACGGTGGCGGTACCGGTGACGCCACCGACGACGGCGTCGATCTTCGTGGTACCGGCGGACACGCCCACGACGATTCCTCCAGGCGACACAGTGACAATGGCGGTATTACGACTCGACCAGGACGCAACGCGTCCGACGAGCACATTGCCCACGGCATCCACGGGCACGGCCACTGCGGCAACAGAATCGCCGACAAAGAATGCCGGTGCCACGATGACGCTCACCGCGTTGACTGCAACAGGATTGACCGTGATCGTCACGGATGCGGCCAGTCCGCCAGCCGTCGCCTGGATGGTGGCGATGCCCGAGCTACGGCCGACGACGACACCAGTGGCCGATACGCTGGCGACCGCAGTGTCCGAACTGCTCCAGACGACTGCAACAGAGGTCACGGGCTGGCCAGATGCATCGCGCACTGTCGCCACGAGGCTGAGTGACGTGCCAATCGTGAGGACGGGAGTGGCCGGAGGAGCGATGGCAATCGCCGCCGGTATGCCAGAAAAGCTGGCGCCGACGATGCCCCCATTTGGCGACGGCGCCGTCAACTCGCCGCTACTGCATGCAACCGCCAGGATACCCAGCGCCAACAAGCTTCTCCTCGATACCGTTTGCATCGAACCTCCTCCATCCTCTCACGAGAGTCGGCAACTGCCGACGCCGGACTGTTAGGGAGAACGCCCACAATTCCGATGGTCTAAGCACGTGCGTGTAGAGACTTCGACGACCTCCCCGCCGCCCCAACGACTCGGAGGCCGCGCCAGTCGGCATGACGCTACGGAAGCACCATCATCGGGCTCCGGAGTGGACAACTCAACCCATCGTTTGCGCGAGGCGCGTGTTCGGGCAGGAATGAAACGACAACCGACTGCGATCTGACGTTGGCCAGAAGTATTCGGAGGGGCGAGTATCTACTCTCGCTAAGCGACAAGATTCGGTAGCTTCAGGCGACCGTAAACAGATGGAGAGGGCACGAGCCAAGGTGGGAAGCTGCGTGGCGCCATTCTCTGTCGACAATCTCTTACCGAGTACGACGAATTGCCGTGTGGTGAGTCACAATCGGTGAAGGTGTTTTTCGACCCATCGGCGCGTCGCATCGGCCAAACAAGTGAGTATCGGTCACGCCGCGTAAACACTTGAGGAACGCAGCCCTGCGGCGTCGCAGCCTGTAACTGAGGTTGTGAGCAGGAATATGCGTGACAAGGGTGGGGCCGTCAAAAAAATTGAAAGGCCACCGGCCCTTCCGGTGATCAACGTTGCACGGGGGTGGCGCCCCGCGGACGGGGATAGATGACCGATGACTCCTCCTGCCCCAAGCGCTGGGCAGCAGTGGCGCTGAGGGTGGCGCGCGAAGGGTCATCGCGGCCAAACTCGTAAAACGTCCCTCGCGCTCCCGGTCTTGCTCACTCAGGAGTCGGTGCGGTCTTCGCCGCATTCGAATGCTGCTCACGACTGCTTCCCGTGGCTTGTGTCGCGGACGACGACGTCGACCGTGCCCCAGCTGAGAGGTGTAGAATCGGCTCCGTGCCGGGCTCGTCCCTCGCGCGGCGCCAGCGAGTCCTGAGTCATTCAACTCGCGCCGTGGAACGTGATCGTCAGAAGTGGCCAATCATGGTGTACGCGGCTACCATATCTCAGTCGGACTTTCGGCGTCGCGGACCAGGGCAGCCAATACTGGCAAACCCGATCCACCCGAGAGAAGACGTCCGGCATCCCACGACGTCTGCCCGTCATCTCCTCCACGCATGCGATGACCCAACTCTACGCGGCATTCCTCGTTGGAATCCCACTACTGTGGCTTGGTGCCAGGCACGCCGAATCCGCGCGGGTACGGCAGATGCTGTACCTCGCAGCGAGCTACCTGTTCTATCTCACCTTCGGTCTCGGTTCATTCGCGGTTCTTCTGGCGAGCACGATGTTCAACTTTTGGTGGGGATCGGTCATTCGCCGTCGACCGAGCACCTGGATGTTGTGGATCGGAATACTCCTCAACGTTGCCCTCCTCAGCACGTTCAAGTACCTCCCGCAAGTCGCGGCGAATGTTGCTCCAACGCTGCCACTCGCGAGCCCCGTCGCTCATCTGGCGCTGCCCATCGGCATTTCGTTCTGGACGTTTCAGGGGCTCAGCTACCTGTTTGACCAATTCCGTGAAGAACGGCTCGATCCCACACTGATCGAGTTCATGCTCTATATGGGCTTCGCGCCCACGGTGCTCTCCGGACCGATCTGTCGTCTGCCCGAGTTGTTGCCGCAGTTCCGTGACACGTCCAAGGCGACGTGGGCCAACGTGGTCGACGGTGCGCGAGGCATTTGGGTTGGCGTGCTCATGATCACGTTGGCGCGTTTTCTCGGAGGCGGCTTTGATGGTCATGGCGTGAACTGGGGATTCGATCACGCCGGCCTGCGACTCGGTGCCGCCGACGTGTGGCTCTTGCTGGTCGGGTATGGATTCCAGCTCTTCTTTGATTTTGCCGGCTACTCCCGCGTCGTGATCGGCATCGCGCAACTGTTCGGAATTCGCCTGCCGGAGAACTTTCGACACCCTTACCTGTCCACGACGCTTGCGATGTTTTGGACGAGGTGGCACATGTCGTTGTCGTTCTGGATTCGCGACTATCTCTTCATGCCGCTGGCGACGCTGCGCCGGGAGGCATGGTGGCGCAATGCGATGCTCGTGTTCTCCATGATCGTGTTTGGTCTGTGGCACAAGGCCAGTTTCCTGTTCTTGCTGTGGGGAACGTATCAGGGCCTGTTACTGCTCGCGTATCGCCTCCTCCAGCAGCGGCAGCGTCGCCTCGGCGTGTCCATCTCCGGTGTTGCCGGATCGTTTCTGTCCTGGCTCTTGACGTTTGGCCTCATTACCCTCGGCTGGATCATGTTCCGGGCGCGCGACGGCTCGCAAGCCATGTATCTCCTCGGTCAAGCCGTAACGCCGTTTGCGTCACAAGGCATGACGCTGCCGGCAAACTTTGCGCTGTTCATCGTCGGCGTCGTCGCTGCGTACTTTGTCGTCGCGGCGGCAAGCCGGCGTTATGCGCAGGGCGGCGCAGTCCTCGGCGGCTTTCCGCTTGGTGTTCGATACGTGTGCTACGCTGGAATCTTCTACTTCGCCGTGTTCCACGCAGCCGATCCACAATCATTCATCTACTTCCAGTTCTGATGCGATCAGCGGGAAGAGGTGTTCGCATATCCGTTGCGGTGGTCGTGTTTGCCGTGTCGCTCGAGTTCTGGGCCCGTGTCGACGACTACCTCACGTATGATGCGCCGTTCTGGGGCAGGTACAATAGCCAGATGCTCTACATCAGAGACACGTTGGGCCAACGAGGGAAGCCAAACGCTCGGTATCGCAAGTGGAAGCTCAACGAGCTCGGATTCCGCGGTCCGGCGATGCGGCACGATCGAATCAACGTTCTGTGCTTTGGCGCGTCGGAGACGTTCGGTCTGTACGAGAGCGAAGGGCAGGAGTACCCCCGTTTGCTCGAACGAAAGTTGAATGAGCGTGCTGGCAGGGACACGTTTCAGGTCGTGAACGCCGCCTATCCGGGAGAGTCCGCGTTCACGGCGGTGGTACGAGTACCAGAGCTGATCGATGCGATTCATCCGCGCATTGCAATTGTGTACCCGACGCCGGCGGACTACATCTGGCTCCCGTATCTGCACCCGGCCGAGTCGCCACCGCAATCGGCAGAGGCCCCGTTTGACTTTCGCATGGGTGAGCGCCTCCGCACGTTCGCCAAGGGACTTCTTCCCGAAGGCATACAGAGCCGGCTCCGCGAGCAGGAAATTCGGCGGGGCGCGGCCGCGTTCGCGGTAATGGACCGGCTGCCCGATGAAAACGTTCGGCAGTTTCATGACGACGTTGCGCATCTGGTACAGACGCTCCGAGACCGTGGCGTGCTTCCGGTCGTCGTCACGCATGCGAGCGCGTTCGGTCCAACGCTCAGCGAGGATGATCGCCGCCTACTGATCAGCTGGCGAAAGTTCTATCCAATGCTGAAAGAGGACGGCTTTCTCGATATGGAGCGGCGGATGAATGAGACGTTGCGCGCGATCGCGACGGAGCAGGGCGTCCCGCTCATCGATGCCGCCGCGCAGATTCCGGCGACTCGACAGAACTTTGCCGATTTTGTACACTTCACAAACCGGGGAGCAGAGGTCATGGCGGAGAAGCTCACGCGGGGGCTGATGCCAATTGTTCAAGCCCAATTGCAGCCATCCTCGACCCCGAAAGGCGCTGAATGACGTCGGACTTCGTTCTCGAGCTGGGCATGCCACACCTCGGGCGGAATAATCTTTCCGAGAACGCGTTGTTCAAGGCAATCGGCAACGATCGGTGGCGAACGATCGAGGAAATTGGAGGAGTCCCGACCGGGCTGATTCGGGACGATGCCGATTCGCGCCTCTACGCCACCTTCTTCTTTCTGGAGGTACACTCGACGCCGGAGCATCCGCTGGCCGCGCACGGCGAGAACCAGAGCATGTCGTTCAGTACGGACCTCTCACACTTCGACAAAGTGTATCTCGATGGCCACCATCGCTTGGTGGGCGACACGGATTTTTGGGTCCGCAGCAGTAACGTGTTCATCTACCAGGAGCGCGGGCCTTCGAAGCTCTCAATGTCCATTCCTGCCAACGTCGACTTCGCAGGTGTGCCGGCACTCTCGGCGCCGCCGGACTCACTGTCGCTTTGCCGGCTGGCCCGAACGAACGGCACATTTTTCGAGCCGGAACCGGACGACATCGGGATATTCGAGGGTGTTCGCGAATACCGGTATCAGTTGGATCCCGACCGCGACATGAACGGCGCTGGCCTCGTCTATTTTGCGAACTTCATCGCGTTTCTCGACCGCGCAGAGCGCGGTGCCCTCGTCGACCTGAAGCTCCCTATTCCCGAGACGGTACTCGATGCCCGATCGACGTATCGTCGACGCATCGGGTATTTCGGGAATGCCCAAGCCACGGACACGTTGCGGGTTCTCGTTCGGGCAAGAATGCGTTCGCTTCCGAGCCAGCGGTTCGGCCGCTTGATTGACCTGGGATTCGACTATCGTATCCTTCGCTCCTCGGACGACAAGGAAATAGTCATCTCGTCGTGTCGAAAGGTCAGTCCCATGGAAGCCGGATCAGCCGACGAGGCATGGTTCCAGCAAATGACGTCCTGACGCCCGGACCAACACCAACGCGATTTGGAGGAGCAATGGCACATAGCGCGGAAGGTCAAGCACTCATCGACTACTTGAAAACGCGTATACTTCCGAAGGGCGCCCCCGACATCACCGAGGATACACCGCTTGTGTCGTCCGGTCTGGTCGATTCATTTGCGATGATCGAGATACTGATGGAGGTCGAGAAGGTGACGAAGCGCCGAATTTCGCCGGGGAAGGTGGGCGCGAAGGACATGGATACCGTCACTCTCATGCTCGCCACCGCTGAACGCGTGGGTGTACCGCGCTGATTGCGCTCGTAGTCACAGGGCGGTGTGCGCGCACCGGCGGAGCGGCTCGCGACGTGAATATCCATGATCGCTTGACGCGTTGCTGGGATAACACGGCGGGGTCATGCCGAGGCGCTACCAGCAACAGCCGCGAACCGTCGGTGCTCGAGCGTGGCTCTCTCCCCGCCTGGAAGCAGCGCTGCTCGCGGGGCCGCGGTAACGGCCTACTTGCACATGCGGATTCCGCCATCTGCCGACGAGGTTGATTTGGAACTATCCCTTTGGGACGAACTGCAGTATCGTCTCTTACGACGCATCGCTCCTGCCGCCCCCACCTACATGACGGGAGCCGCGTACGCCAGCAGAAGCAAGCTCGAGGTGTTGCTCGGCAAGGATCTGCTCGAGGGAATTCGCGGGAAGGACGTGCTCGATTTCGGATGCGGCCAAGGGGTCGAAGCGGTTGAGATGGCCCGTGTTGCCCGGTCGGTATTCGGGCTGGATATCCTACCCTCATCGCTGGAGAAGGCCCGCACGCGTGCCGAGACGGCAGGGGTCGCGGATACGTGTACCTTTGGGACGACTCCTCCGTCGAGGAAGGTGGACGCCATCATCTCCCTCGATTCGTTCGAGCATTTCGACGATCCGGCCGACATCTTGAAGCAGATGTATGACCTGCTTCGCCCTGGTGGGCAGGTCATTGTGAGCTTCGGGCCGCCGTGGTTCCATCCATTCGGTGGGCATCTGTTTTCTGTCTTTCCATGGGCCCACGTTGTCTTCAGCGAGGCGGCTCTCCTCGCATGGCGATCCGGGATAAGGTCGGATGGCGCCACGCGGTTCCGCGAAGTCGAAGGAGGGCTGAATCAGATGACCGTCAAACATTTCGAGGAGCTCGTGGCAGACAGTCAGTTCCGTCTCAGTCATTTGGAGGTCGTCCCCATTCGGAAGTTGCGACCGGTCGCGAACAGGCTCACGCGCGAGTTCACGACATCGGTGGTGCGCTGTGTTCTGGAGCGCGCGGCAACGGGCAATGCAAATGTCTAGGATCCGGATGAACCGGCTGGTTTCGTGGGCCGCACGACACAACCGGAGAACATTCGGGAGATGAACCGTTGCGCGTCCCATCATGGCTGATTTGACGTCGTCAGGCATCACACAGATGCCTTGGGCGGGATACAGCGCATTGTACTACGAGTCGCCGGCGGCTGCGCGGGACGGGTCGCCGCGACTCATGCTCATCACCTACAACTTTCCACCCGATCCATCCGTCGGCGGCCTACGCTGGCAGGAAATGGCGAGGCATCTCGCCGCGCTAGGTTGGGCGGTAGACGTCATCACGCGTGACTTTCGCGGAGTGCACGGGCTGGATGGTGAACGCCTCCAGCGGCTTCCTCGCGGCGTCCGCATCTTCTCCGTGCCAAGCAGCGAGCCGCTCGCCAGTCGCGCCCACAAATTCGCGTGGCCGTTCCTGCGCAAATGGATACCCGAGCGCACCACCAGCGGCGTCGATGCGCTGACGCGAGAACAGATGGCGGCGCAACGCGGAGGGCGAACGGTGTTGCGCGCCTATCTGGCCTGGATCGAGTTTTCGCGCGACTTGAAGTGGGCGCGGGCTGCCGCCCGGCTTGCCACCATCATGATGTTGACGGAAAAATATGTGACCGTCGTCAGTTCCGGCCCACCCCACATGGCGCACGAGGCAGGGCGTCTCGCCGCTCGCCGGACGGGAACGCCGCACGTTGTGGACATGCGTGACCCGTGGAGCCAGAACCAGTTCATCAAGGAAGCGGTCGCGAGTCCTGTCTGGCTTCGCCTGGCGCGAAAGTACGAGAGCCGAGCAGTGGCGAATGCAGCGCTGCTGACCATGAACACGGAGTCGGCGTGCGATGCGCTGCGTGACGCGTATCCGGACCACGCCGCAAAGATTCACGTCGTGCGAAATGGCAGCGATGACGAACCGCTTCCGCCTCCGCGCCGCGACGGATGCTTTCGGGTCAGATTTGCCGGATCGATCTACATGGATCGCGATCCGCGCATGCTGTTTCGTGCGGCGCGCCGCGTCATTACGGAGCTCGGACTGACTCCAGCACAATTCCTGATCGAGTTTACGGGACAGGCCAATCAGTACCAGGGGCGACCCACAATTCAGCTCGCCGCGGAAGAGGAAATCGCGGACTTTGTTCGGATCAGAGGACAGGTACCGAGAAAACGCGTGTTGGAGTTCCTGGCTGGGGCGACTGTACTGCTCAGCCTCCCGCAAGGAACTGAATTTGCCATCCCCGCGAAGATCTACGAGTACGTCCGATTGCCCGCGTGGCTACTGACCACGGCGTCACCGAACAGCGCCACCGCACACCTGCTTCACGGGACCGAGGCCGATGTGGTCGAGCCGTCCGACCTGGATGGAATGACTCGCGTGCTTCGCCATCGCTACGAACAGTTCACGAATGGGGTGCAGCCGCTGCCCGTCGGTCGAGATGGTCGATTTGACCGTTCGGTCCAGGTGCAGGCGTTCCTGGGCCTCATCGAGCAATACTGTGCGGCTCCGTCGCGATCTGAACGGTAGAATCAGCGCGACGCCGCCCGGATCGTGTCAGGTTCGGCGAGCACCGTTTTCATCGGCAACTCGTCCACGGACTTGGGGAGGACGCGGGCAACGTCCGTAAGGAGTGGCCCGCCCACGGATTCGCCAAGTCGTGCCGCATCGGCGTAGGCGCGAGCGAGTGAGCCAGCGTCCAGCTGATTTGCGTTGGGCACGAAGACCACGATTCGAACGAGCGCCTCCTCGGTGTGTCCTTCCAACGCCGCGTCGCGTAGCAGATTCCACTTGACCGCGTATTCGCTGGCAACGATCCGCCCGCGCCCCTGATACCAGTAGAGCACCAGCGCCTGTGTCACGCCATTCTTGAGCAGGTATTTGTTCACGACATGAGACCGGCCCGCAACCGAGATGCTCCCAGTGTCCGCGCTCAGGATCTCCCACCCCGCGCCCGGCAGACAGTTTTTCGGTGAGTGCATCGTGTGGCCCTGGGCCTGACGGTCGTAGTATCCGACGTAGGTCGAAAATGCCGGCGTCGAATCCGTTGGCCCTCGGAATTGCCAGAACACACGCGCGACGTAATCGGTCATCCCGGCGATCCTTCGTTCCTCATCCCCAATGACCTGGGTGTTCGCTTTGTACCCGGAGACCTCGGGGAGTACGCTGGACAGCGGACCCGCGAGCGGCACTTCTCGCTGCGATCGCGTGGACCACACGAGCAGAAAGCCCCCCAGCAACACCGCGCCGGGCAGATAGCGGCGAAGCACGCCCTTATCCATTGAGGGCGACCGGCCGTGCGAAGAACTTCTCGATCGTCGCACCGAGCCAGGCGACTGCACCCATGCATGATAGCGAGACGAGGAATAGCAACCACCCTTCCGTGACATGCATGAATCCCTTGCCAAGCGCGGGATCGACGAAGTACACCAGGAAGCCGGTGAGGAACACCCGGACACCGTTGATCACGACGGCAATGGGAACCGCCAATGCGACAAGCAACGCACGAGTGGCGGGCTTCTGCAGGAACAATCCGCCAAGCAGTACGGACAGACTCAACAGCGCCGTGAGCGAACGAAGGCCGCTGCAGGCTTCGGTGACGAACAACTCGTTGCCCGGAATGCGAATGACGTTTCCGGTGAGGAGCACCGGGACCTGCCGCATCTTCAGCAACGCTGCTCCCATCTGCGACGCCTTGAACTGCAGCGGCAGTGCCAAGGCTTGCGTGACGAGCTCTGGCAGGGGGATGGAGAGGGAACCGAGTACGAATGGCAGCCACCAGTGCAGCAGCTGCCGAAAGCCATAGTGGTACACGGTGAGCGCGGCGAGTGCGAGCACCATGGAAGCCCGCATCGTGAAGATCTCGGCGGCCAGGCCGGACATGTATCGCAGCAAGACGGCGATCGCGAGCATTACCAGTCCCAGCGACTCGTTCGGAGTGGCGTCTTTGCGGATGCCGCTCTTGTACGCGAGCCAGATCGCAACCGGCGCGAGGAGAAGGCCGTGTCCGGCTTCCGGCAACACCCACCAATCGCGCACGAGCAGCGTGAGCGGCTGCAGGAAGAGAGCAGCGAACGCGACGACCGTGACCACCGAGGGGAGCACCAGACGCGCGCTGGCACGAGGATCGACGAGCAAAGCGCCAACGCCTCTCCGCGCTGACTCGAGGTGCGCTGAGTACCAGTCTCCCGTCGTTGGGCGCGCGTGGGTCACGTAGGTCCTGCCATGGAGGAGGATATCAATATGAAACGCATGCCGCTGAGCCGAAAGCAAGGCGGACCAGCGTTGGACCACGCCATCAGGACCACACGTCCCACCGACCCCGGACGCCATTGACGGTAGCAACGACGATAGAACTCTGCATCGCCACTCCCCACGCGATCTGAGCGCGCAGCACTCGGCGCACGTGGGGAACCAGACAAACCACCAACACCGCTAGACCGATGCCGGTCAGCAGCGGCACGCGGAGGGGACTCGCGAGAACACGCGCCGCGACTGTCCAAGCGACACTCAACGCCAGAATCGTGGCAAAGTAAGGGGTCAGCAGGCGCAGTAGCTTATGAAAGACGAACTGAAGCCAAATGGGATTCCGAAATGGATTCAAGATCCCCGGGAGCCAGGCGCAGACTTGTATGACACCAGTGAGCGTTCGCACTTTGCGACGGTATTCCTGTCCGGCAGCGAAGCGACGGACGTCGTACGCCCGCGCGCGATCAGTAAACCCCACACGCCACCCGTCGAGTACCAAGCGCATGGGCAGGAACAGGTCGTCCAGGATGAGCCCGGCGGGAAGGGGCCGCCAGAGCGCCCGCCGCATGGCGTAAATAGCGCCGGTGACGCCGACGCTTGAATGTAAGCGCGACTCCCACAGTCGGAGCCACCGTTCATACCGCCAGTACCGCTCAGCGAGGTTCAACGAGCCCTCCGCGCCGGGCAGATCGAGCATTCCGGACACCGCGCCCATCCGGTCGTCGCCGAGCTGTTCCACCAATTCCGGAATGGCGTCCGGATCGAACCGTTGGGCGGTGTCGGTAAAGACCAGAATCTCATTCCGAGCCGCTCGGATTGCCGCGTTCAACGTTGCGGCCTTCCCACCGGGCGCGTCGCCGAGAAGTACAGTCACGCGGGGGTCGATGCCCTGCAGTTGATCCATGGTGGCCTTGGCCCGAGCCGAGTCGAGCGCGACAATCACTTCGAGCCGTCCCGCGGGGTATGCCGTGCGGAACACGTCCGCAAGGCGAGCGCGGATAGCGGACGCATCATCGCTGCTGGCGATGGCGACTGACACGGTGGGCGCCGCGCCAGACCTCCCTGTGCTCCGCCTGCGTCGCAGTCCGCCAAGCGCGCGAACCGCAAGCGGGTAGCCGCCCCAAATGGCGGCCAGGACAAGCGTGGAAAAGACGCCAAACTGCATCACCGGCTCTTCCCCTCCGCAGCCATGGATACTCCCGCCCGCCGAATGTGCCCTCGCCTCACAAACTCTCGTTCGGCTTGCGGATCAAGCACAGGAGTGAAAGGCGACATGAGTCTCCAATAGCGGTAGCTGGAGAGACGCGATGCCCACCGAATCAGTCACTGACTCTGGTAGCAAGCAAAAGGCCGCGGCGCTCTCTTTATAACCTGTTGTAGCGCAAAGATTTATGCGACGAATCCACCGAAGTGACCAACGAGTGTTGCATCCAAACCACAGCACTCGCGGTCCCGGTGCGTCAGTACTGCGATCACCCGTGCGGTGTTCCAGGACAGTCGGCAACCCCGAGGTAACTACACCGCAAATGAACCCGTGCCGGACAGAGAAATGACAGTGGCGCGGCCTTGGTTGGTCTTTGAGGTCGCATTCCGAGTATCGACCACCAAGGCCGCATTATCCACGACGAACTGATAGTCCACTGTGCGGTGGTCGGTCACGATGACCACGACATCTGCCGCCGCCAGGGTTGTCGCGCTGAGTTCCACACCGAATCGAAGACTCGGCTTGACGCCTGGAGCCGGCGTGTCGTGACCGTCGTCGTCGCGAATGGACGCGACATACGGATCATGGAAGGAGACAGTGGCGCCATGCGCCTCCAGCAAACGGATGACGTCGAGAGCCGGGCTCTCGCGCACGTCATCGATATCCCGCTTGTACGCCACGCCGAGGATGAGCACACCGCTGCCGTTCATCGGCTTCTTCACGGCGTTCAGTGCGTGCGCGATCTTTTCGACCACGAAGTTCGGCATGGCGGTGTTGATTTCGCCGGCGAGGTCGATGAAGCGCGTCTTGTAGTTCAACGATCGCATCTTCCAGGCGAGGTAGTGCGGATCGAGTGGAATGCAGTGTCCGCCAATGCCGGGCCCCGGCGTGAACTTCATGAACCCAAAGGGCTTGGTGGCGGCGGCGTCGATGACTTCCCATACGTTCACGCCCAGCTTGTCGCAAACGATGGCCATCTCGTTCGCCATGGCGATATTCACCGACCGAAACGTGTTCTCGAGCAACTTCACCAACTCAGCCGTTTCGGTGGAGGTGACCGGGACGATCGTGTCAATGCATGACGCATAGAGCGCCGTGGCGACTTCGGTGCACGCCTTCGTGATGCCACCGACCACCTTGGGCGTGTTCTTGGTATGGTAGACTGGGTTACCCGGGTCGACGCGCTCCGGGCTGAACGCGATGAAGATGTCCTGCCCGACGGTGTAGCCGGCAGCAGTCAGCAGGGGAAGCACGACTTCGCGGGTGGTGCCCGGGTACGTGGTGCTCTCGAGCACCACGAGTAGACCTGGGTGTGCCACTTGCGCGACGGTCTCGGCGGCGGCCTGCACGTAACTCATGTCCGGATCGCGCGTCTTGCCCAACGGCGTGGGGACGGCAATGGACAGTGCATCGGCCGTTTTGAGCTCCGCGGCGTGTGTCGTCGCGCGGAATTTCCCGCTCTTCACGAGCGCTGCGACATCCGCAGCCGGAACGTCCTGAATGTGCGAGTCGCCGGCATTGAGAAGACTGCACACTCGTTCGCTGACGTCGAATCCGACGACCGTGAATCCCTCCTTCGCGAACTCGACCGCCAGAGGCAGCCCGACGTAACCCAATCCGATGACACCAACGATGGCCGAGCGGTTTTCGATGCGGTTGAGAAGCTGGTCTTTCATCATGGGGGGTGAGTAGTCGAGTGCCTCACCCATCCGGCTTGGAGGATGGTGATGCCGCCCGAGGACTGTGCTTGGCTGAGTAAATATAAGAGGGCCATGAAATGTAGCCCGGCGCCACCGCCTGACCCAACGACGCAGGCACCTTTCCGGCGTGCCGGGATATATTCATGGGTATGATTCGTAACGACAAAGAGTTGATCGTGGTCGGAGACCGGGTGCTCGTCAAAGTCGAGGAAGGCGAAGAGCGTACCAGTGTCGGTCTTTACCTTCCGTCCACGGCGATCGACAACATGGCTGTCCAAGGCGGCACGATCATGGCTACCGGACCGGGGCAGCCAATGCCAAGCTTCGACTCGGCGGCGGGAGAGGAACCGTGGAAGGAACCGGCGCGCGAAACCCGCTTTGTCCCGATGCAGGCCCGATGCGGCGACTTCGCGCTATTCTTTCGCAAGGCGTCTGTCGAAATCACCTTCGAGGGCGAACGATTTCTCGTCGTACCCCAAGCGGCCATCCTGGCCCTCGTGCGCGAGTAGCCGAGCGACGGCTGCCCCCAAATTCTTCCCTGAGGCACGATAAATGTACGATGAACGGTTCATTACTCCCATGCGGCAGGAACTCACGCGACTCGGCGTCGAGGAGCTTCGCACGGTTGTCGAAGTGGATTCACGGCTCAAGGACACAAAAGGAACCACGCTGGTCGTCGTGAACTCCGTCTGTGGATGCGCAGCCCGCAATGCGCGGCCGGCGGTGGCGTCCGCGTTGCAGCACGCCGTAAAGCCCGATCACCTGACCACGGTGTTCGCTGGTCAGGACGTAGAGGCCGCGGCTCGGGCACGGAGCTACTTTACCGGCTACGCTCCCAGCTCCCCGCAGATCGGCCTGCTGAAGGACGGCAAGCTCGTATTCATGCTCGAACGCTTTCAGATCGAAGGACGCAGCGCGGACGACATCGCAGAAGCCCTCGTGGGAGCGTTCGACCAGTTCTGCACCGCCTAGTAGGGATCCCATCTCGGTCGCGCGTGGAGCGTCGAGCGCCACGCACGACCGCCGCGGAATCCGCGACGTGATCGAATCGCGTCACCCCGCATAGCGGACCCAACGCGCCAGCTCGGCGAACGACGGCCGCTTGCCGTACATCAGCAGGCCCACACGGTAGATGCGCGCCGATACCCAGATGGCGGCGATGCACGCCAACGCCACGCCACCGAGCGACGCGGTGAGTTCATACCACGGCACGGCGATGAGGGACATCCGCAGGGGCATGATGATCGGCGCCGTGAACGGGATCAGGGACATCGTCCGCGACAGTGCGCTGCCGGGATTGAGCAGTACCGGCTGCATGAAGATGACCGACGAGATCAGCATCAGCATGACTGGCATGGACGCCTGTTGCACGTCTTCCTGGCTGCTCACCATTGCCCCTACGGCGGCGAACAACGCCGCGTAGAAGATGAAGCCGAGCACGAAATACCCCAGAATCATCAACGATGCACCCGGCGTGGGGAGCGCGCCGGTGATGGAATCCATGGGGAGTCCGCGCGAAGCCGCCGCGGCCGCTCCCGCAGCGGCGCCCGCGCCGGGGCCCATCCGCTCCATGAGGATCGGACCGAGGTAGAACATCATCGCGCCGCTCAGGCCCACCCAGGCAAGAACCTGCGTCACGGCGACGAGTCCGACGCCGAACACCTTGCCCGCGAGCAACGTGTCCGTGGAGACACTGGACACCACGACCTCGGCAACACGCGTCGTCTTTTCCTCCATGACGCCACGCAGAATGTTCTGCCCATACAGCGCAATCATCATGTACAGCAGAAAGGCGACGATGTAGCCGAACACGAGGTTGCCGACGCCGCTGCCTTTTTCCCGTCCCTTGTCGCCGATTTTCTCGGTGCGCGTCTCGAGCTTTGCGTCGGTCAGCCGCCGAACGCGAGCGGCGTCAAGGCCCTCGTTTTCCAACCGCTTGGCAAGCACCTGCTCCTTCACGCTGCTCATCACCGCCTGCACGTCATTAATGGATGTCGCGTTGCGTCCGGCGTAGCGAACGCTATGCCCCGCGAGCGTTGCCGTGTCGAGCACTAGGTACCCCTTGGCCTCGTGCGCGACCACCGCGGCGACGGCCGAATCCTCCGTACCCGCCAGCTGGCCGGCTGAGACCACCTTTACACGCGGCGGTGGAGACTGCGGGAACGCCTTGAGCAGGGCATCGGACACCCGTCCGCCCAGCCCGGCCCCCGTTGCATCGATCACGATGACATTGGCCAGGTCCGTGCTCGGCCGTTGCCGCAGGCTGATCAACGCGGGCAGTATGGCGATCGCAAAGAAAAACGCGGGTCCCAGCAGCGTACCGATCAAGAACCAACGGGAGCGCACACGCTCCAGGTATTCGCGCCGAAACACCACGTTCAGTTTGGTGAAGTTAACCATGGCCGGACATCCCCTCCTCGACGCCCGTAGCGCCGACTCGCTCCAGAAAGATCTGGTGCAGCGACGGCTGCACCAGCTCGAAACGTTCGATGGCCGCGCCGCTCTCGACTACGCGGTGCAGCAGGACCTGCGCGTCGGCGCCCGGCGCCAACTCTACCTCGTAGTAGCGGTTCTGGTCGTCGGCCCGCGCCACCAGCGCACGGTCCGCGAGCACGGGCGCGATACGGGCTCGCGACTCGCTGGCGACCGAAAGCGCCACGACGCGCGACCCGTGCGCCGCCTTCACCTCGGCGACGTCGCCATCCAGCACCTTGTCGCCATGCGCGATGATGCACACCGAGTCGCAGAGCCGCTCGGCGTTGTCCATCAAGTGGGTGGAAAAAATCACCGTCTTGCCGCGAGTCTTCAGGTCGACGATGGTGTCCTTCAAGGCCTGCGCATTGATGGGGTCGAGCCCAGAGAATGGCTCATCGAGGATGACAAGGTCGGGGTCGTGCAGGAGCGTCCCGATGAACTGGACCTTCTGCTGCATGCCGCGCGACAGCTCGTCGATCTTCGACGCGCCCCAATCCTTCTCGGGCGTCTTGAGCTCGAAGCGCTCCAGCCAGTACTCGACGCGCCGCTCGGCTTCCTTGCCCTCCACGCCCTTGAGCTCCGCGAGGAACTTCAGAACGCGGCGCACCTGCATCTTCTTGTACAGGCCGCGCTCTTCCGGCAGATATCCAATGCGATCCGTGGCACCATTGGAGAGGTGCGATTGTCCGAAAAGCGAAATGGATCCGCTGTCCGGAACGATGATGTTGAGTATCATGCGGATGGTCGTGGTCTTGCCGGCGCCATTCGGGCCGAGCAGGCCGTAGACCGATCCGCGCGGTACCGCAAGCGAGAGATTGCGTACGGCGACATGCTCCGCATAGCGTTTGGCCACGTTGCGGATATCGATTGCGAGATCGGGCATGAGGGGGGGTGAGGACACGCAAATATACGGATTCACGCGGCGTTCGTTTCAATTTTATTCAACGACCTGCCGCCAGTCCGCGGTGCCGCGGCACTTGAGCACTTGCCGCCCGCCCGCGAGATTCGCGTCGTGCAACACCATGCCGTGTTCCCGCTGCTCGTATTGGCCGCCACCGGATGCTCCCCGCGGGGCGACCAGATGGCTCGAGACACCATCGTGGTGTTCGAGGCGGCGAGCCTGGCGGGCCCAATGCACGCTACCCTCGACAGCTTCGCGCGGCAGTCGGTCCCGCCACCGGTGGTCCTCGAGGAGCACGGCGCATCGATCGAGTTGGCGCGTCGGGTCACCGAGCTGCATAGAGTGCCAGACGTCATCGCTCTCGCCGATCAGGAGGTGTTCCCTCAATTACTCATGCCGGGCGTGACGCGCTGGTATGCAACGTTCGCGCGGAACCGCATGGTCGTGGCGTACACGTCCCGCTCTCGCCATGCGACGGCAATCACCTCGGCAAACTGGCCGTCGATCCTCTTGCGCGACGATGTACTGTTGGGACGTACCGACCCATCATTGGCACCCGCGGGATACCGCGCGCTGCTCGTCTATCGCCTGGCGGAGACGTTCTATCGCGAACCAGGGCTGGCCGCTCGGCTCGAGGCCCGCACGCCGTCGCGGATGTTTCGCGGCAACGCGGCGGAACTGGCGGCACTCCTCGCGGCCGGTGAACTGGATTACATCGTGGACTACGAGTCGCTGGCGATTGCGCAGGGATTCCGCTACGTGACGCTCCCACCGCAGATCGATCTCGGCGATGCGCGATTCGCTGCCACGTATGGCGCGGCGAGCGTACGGGTCAAGCGCGGACAGGATTCGATGGAGGTGCGCGGCTCGCCGATCCTGTACGGCGTCAGCATGCCGCGCGCGGCACCGCACCGAGCAGCCGGCGAGCGTTTCGTCAATTATCTGCTGGGTTCACAGGGACAGACGATCCTCCGCGCGTTCAGGGTCGACGCACTCGCGAGACCTCTGATTCGCGGCGACTCCATTCCGCCGGCGCTCACCCGGGTAGGTCTGCCATGACCATGCGCGTCACGCACCGTGTGGCCACGACCGGAGTCGTCGGCGGTGCCATCGTGCTGTTGGCACTGCTGGCACTGCCCGTGGGGGCGCTTGTGCTGCGCGGCGGTCTTGACGGCCTCCGTGAATTGGGCGGCGATCGTGAGCTGCAGCAGTCGCTCGCGCTCACGGCCATCGCGGCCACAACCGCCACTCTGGTCGCCGTGGCGCTCGGAACCCCACTCGCGTATCTACTGGCGCGCGACCGCATGCCGGCCGGCGCTCTGGTGGGCGCCTTGGTGGAACTGCCGCTGCTCATTCCACATCCCGTGGCGGGCATTGCCCTTTTGCTGGCGTTCGGGAGGGCAAGCCCCGCGGGTGAGGCACTCGCGCGGATTGGGTTGGGCGTAGTCGGTTCACCCCTCGGCATCGGGCTCGCAATGCTGTTCGTCGCCGCGCCGCTCTACGTAAGTGCGGCGCGCGAGTCGATTGCACGCGTGGACGAGCGGTACGAGGCTGTGGCCCGAACGCTCGGTGACACCCGGTGGCGGGCGGTGCGGCGTGTGACACTGCCGCTCGCCGGGCGAGGATTGTCCTCCGCGGCCGTCGTGATGTGGGCACGCGCCGTCAGCGAGTTCGGCGCTATCGTCATTCTCACGTACAATCCCAAGGTGGCGAGCGTGTTGAGTTACGACCGGTTCACCGCGACCGGACTCGATGCGTCACTTCCCGTGGCGGCCGTGCTCGTGTTGCTCGCGCTCGTTCCGTTGCTCGTCCTGCGGTCGCTACGGACAAACCAGGCGCGTGCTGAGCGGGCATGGTGATTGTCCAGGGGCTCTCCTCACGTGCGGGCACTTTCCTGTTGCACGATGTCTCCTTCCAGCTGGCGAGCGGCGCGTGGGGGATCGTGCTCGGCCAGACAGGATCGGGCAAGACCACGCTGCTCGAGACGATCGCCGGCGTTCGTCGGGCGATTGCTGGCCAGATCATCCTTCGCGACGAGGACGTGACATCCCATCCGATAGAACAACGTCGCGTGAGCATCGTATATCAGCACAGCTATTTGTTCCCGCATCTTACGGTGGACGAGAACGTGGGATACGGGACGATGGACACGCGATTTGCGAGCGACTTGGCGAGTCGGTTCGGCGTAGATGGCTTGCGCGGCCGACCGGTGGCGTCGCTCAGCGGCGGGGAGCGCCAGTTGGTGGCGCTCGTGCGTGCGCTGGCGCGGCATCCCGACATTTTGCTGCTCGACGAGCCCTTTGCGGCGCTTGATCCCCGGCGCCGCATCCAGGTGAGACGCCAGTTGCGACTCCTGCAGCGTGAAAGTGGAATGACCGTCTTGCACGTCACGCACGACTTCGCGGAGGCGGGGACGTTGGGTGATCTGGCCATCGTGTTGGAAGCCGGACGTGTCATCCAGATCGGCACACCAACGGAAGTGTTCCGACGGCCGGCGTCCGGATCGGTCGCCGAGTTCCTCGGGGCGGAAAATGTGTTTTCCGGCACCATCCAACGGACGGCGACTCCCACGAGCGGCGAGACCGACGTGCTCCACTTTACCGGGGAAGGCATCGCGCTCGTTGGCGTGGGTGAGCACGCGGGGGGCGCCGGACACGCGGTGATCCGCGGGAGCGACGTGGTGCTCGCGCACGCACGCTCCGCCCGCACATCCGCCCGCAACGTGCTGGACGGTGTGGTCGAGGAGGTGCTCTTCGACGGCATGATCGCACGTGTCGCCATTCGGGTTGGATCGACGATGCTCGTGGCCGTGGTGACGCGGAGTGCGGTGGACGACCTTGGGTTTGCGCCCGGCTTGGCGGTCGTCGCCAGCATCAAAGCGATCGCGGTTCATCTCTGCTGATGACGCCGTGATCACTCTGACCTTGCTGGCAATCGGGTTCCTGTACTGCACGGCACACTTCGCAGGCCGGACGCCGGAAACTCCTCAAGGGCTGGTCACGCGCTTGCTCGCGTCGCGCGGGGTGGTCGTGGCGGTGTTTGCGGCGACGTTCGCGGTCATGTGGTATTCGTGGGCATCATCACATCCGATGCCCGTGGTGCACGACGAGATGGCCTACGTGCTCCAGGCACAGATCTTCGCTGGAGGCGACTGGGCGCTGCCGTCGCCACCGCTTCCGGGATTCTGGGAACAGCCATACGTCCTGCTCCAGCCCGCGGTCGCCGCGAAATACTTTCCAGGCCACGCTCTTGTCCTTGCGCTCGGTGCGTTGATGGGTTGGACGGCATTGATGCCCCTGGTGCTGCAGTCCACGGCCGGCGCGCTGCTCTTCGTCCTTGCGCGACGCGTGGCCGAGGGAGGAGTGGCGTTTCTGGCGTGGATGCTCTGGCTCTTTACTCCGATGACCCTGTATTTCGGGCCGTCGTACTACTCCGAAGCCACGACGGTCGTTTGCTGGCTGGCCGGCTGGTATGCCTTGCTCCGGTGGCGCAGTGCGCGAGCGACGTCGTGGCTGCTGGTCGTGGCGATCTGCGTCGCATGGGGAGCCCTCACGCGACCGCTAACGGGCCTGGCATACGCGATCCCCGTCGGCGTGGTGGTTGGCCGCGACGTGCTCGCGACTCGCCGCTGGCGCGATTTGCTTCTGGCCGCCACGGTCGGCGTGGCAGTCCTCGCGCTGATTCCGCTCTGGAGCGCACGCACCACGGGAGACTGGCGCGTCACACCCTTGGCGCTGTATACGCGTGAGTTCATGCCGTTCGATCTGCCGGGGTTCGGGTTGCCCGGACCACCGCCGTCTCACCTGCTCACACCGGAGATGGCGCGCCTCGACGAGGCGTTGAGAGTGGCGCACGCGCATCATTTTCCGTCGACACTGCCGGCCGCGCTGGTGTCGCGCGCGCGATATCTCTGGGAAAGTATCTGGGGCGTGAGTTCCGGTGTGCTGAGCGTATTCGCGGTGCTTGGTCTGCTGACACTCCGCGGCGAGACCGCGTTCGCGGTGGGAAGCGGCGTTTGGCTGCTGCTCGTATACCTGCTGTTCGCCACACCGGCAAAGTGGACGCTCTACTATTACGAGAGTGTGCCCGCTTTCGCGTATCTGACCGCGGCCGGTCTGGCCTGGGCGGCGTCCCTGGTCGGGCGCCCGCGCGGTGTTCCACCGTCGTCCGGGTTCAACTGGCGAGCGCCACGCTATGCGAGCGCCCTCGCCTCGAGCGCGCTCGCGTTCGCGCTTCCGGGTGTCGTCGCGCTTCGTCTCATTCACCTTCAGCACATCACGGAACGGCGGGACCTCTCCCGGTTCGCCGCGCTCGTCGCGTCGCTACCCGGTGACAAGGCCGTCATGTTCGTCCGATACGCTCCAGACCACGACGCGCACGTGACCTTCGTGCGCAATTCGGCCCATCCCCAGCGTGAACGAATTTGGGTCGTGTACGATCGCGGCGACGTGGAGAATGCCCACTTCCTTGACCTTTCGCCGGGCCGGACGGCGTATCTGTTCGACGAGTCGCTGGGACGGACGTATGCCTACGATCCGCACTCGCCGCCATGAACGCCGGTAAGCGTGGACATGGAAGACCAAAACCACTCCGGAATTGTCGGACAGCACATCGTGCAATCGACCGCGTGCGCGCTGCCTAAATCGTTAGCGAGGGCGCCGCAAACAGCAGCTTCGCCTCTTCCACGGCACGCACGAGCGCGTCCACGTCGCTCTCGTCGCTGTACACGTAGAAGGACGCACGCGCCGTGGCCGGCACGCCGAGTCGCCGCATCAGCGGTTGCGCACAATGATGACCGGCGCGAATGCATACCCCCCGCTGGTCCAGCACGGTCGCGAGATCGTGCGGATGTATGTCGTCTACCGAGAAGCTCACCACACCGCTCCGTTCCCGGGCGGGCGGACCAAAAACGCGCACGCCATCGATGAGTTGCAGCCGTTCCGACGCGAGGCTGGTCAGGGCGCGCTCATGCGCGAGCACTTCATCGAGCCCGATGCCATCCAGATATTCGCACGCGGCCGCCAGCCCGACCGCATCCGCCACGTTGGGTGTGCCCGCTTCGAACTTGTGGGGGAGGACATTCCACGTCGAATGATCGTCCCGGACGAAGTCGATCATGTCGCCCCCAAACTGATAGGGTGGCATGGCCTCGAGGATGGCGCGCCGGCCGACGAGCCCGCCGATGCCCATCGGCCCGCACATCTTGTGGCCGCTGAACGCGTAGAAATCCACGTCGAGCGCGTCGAAGTCCACACGTAGATGTGGTGCACCCTGTGCTCCGTCGCACACCACGAGCGCGCCAACGCTTCGCGCGATTGCCGCGATGTCGCGCACGGGATTCACGGTGCCGATGGCGTTGGACACATGCCCGAACGCGACAACCCTTGTACGCGGCCCGACCAACTGGCGCAACGCCCCAACGTCCACGCGCTGATCGTCCGTCAGCGGGGAGACGACCAGGCGCGCCGCGCGTGCCAGCGCAAGCTGCTGCCACGGGACGAAGTTCGCGTGATGCTCCAGCGCCGTCACGACAATTTCGTCACCGGCACCGATGTACGCATGACCCCACGCCGTCGCCACGAGATTCAGTGCCTCGGTGGTGCCCCGCGTGAAGAGCAGGCAGTCTACGTCGGACACACCGAGGAACCGGGCAATCCGCTCTCGGGCGCCGTGGTAGCGCTCCGTGGCGCGCGCCGAGAGATCGTAGGCGCCGCGATGTGGATTCGCGTTGTCCCGTTCGTAGAAATCGCGAATGGCGTCGAGCACCGCGCGCGGCTTGTGCGACGTCGCCGCCGAGTCGAGGTAATGCAACCCCGGATCGCGGGCGAGCAACGGAAAATCTGCGCGACGCGACGTTCTCACGACTCGGCCTCCTCGGCAACCACGCGCGGCCCCACGCATATCTGGCCGTCCCGAACACGCACCGCGTACACCGGAAGAGGCGCGGGGGCAGGATGCCGCTTCACAGCGCCCGTGTGGCAGTCGAACTTCGCGCCGTGCCACAGGCACTCCAGCGTCCCGTCCGCGTGGAGCACACCGTCCGACAATCGGAACAGGGCGTGGGTACACATGTCGCTCACGGCGCCAACGGTCCCTGCATGGTTGAACACGCACACTGGCTCCCCGTCGGGAAGGGTCACAGCCACCATCTCGCCCTCCGGGAGGTCCGCCACGGCGACAACCGGCAGGTACCCATTCACGTACTTGCTGCGTCTTCCAGCGCCTTCCGGAGCGTGTGCCAGGGCATGCTCGCGCACTTCACCCGGATGGGGAATTTCGATACGCCGCTGAACGCTGCCATCTCGCCCATCGCCCGCGCCTCGGCAGGTTCGGGCTTGAGCTTACCAGTCACGAGCTCGTGGAACCTGATGAACATCTGCTCTACTTCCGCTCGCGTCCTTCCCTTGACCGCCTGCGTCATGATCGATGCCGAGGCCCGGGAGACGGCGCAGCCCGACCCGGTAAAGCGTACGTCCTCGATGCCGCCTTCACCGACAACCAGCTCGACCCGCACCGCATCGCCGCAGAGTGGATTGCGTCCCTCGGCGCTGCAGGTGGCTCCCTCCAGCGCGCCGTAGTTCTTTGGCTTGCGGTTATGATCGAGAATGATCGACTGATAGAGATCCTGGAGGTCGGCCATGGTCCCTCAGCCTACGTCCGTTCGGTGTAGCGGCGCAACGTGGCGGCCTCGAGACCGTGCCGCACTTCGTCCAGGTCGATCGTCTCCAGCACATCCGCCGCGAATGCGTACGTCAGCAACTCGCGCGCGGTGCGCGCGTTGATGCCACGGCTCTTCATGTAGAACAATGCCGTTTCGTCCAACCGCCCCACCGTGGCGCCGTGCGTGCACTTGACGTCGTCGGCAAAAATCTCCAGTTGCGGCTTGGTGTCGATTTGTGCCCGCTCGGACAGGAGCAACGTGTTGTTGGTCTGCTTGCCGTCCGTCTTCTGGGCCGCAGGATGGACGAACACCTTGCCGTTGAACACGCCGTGGGCCGCGCCGTCGAGGATCCCCTTGTACAGCTCGCGGCTGTAGCAATTGGGCTCCACGTGCTCGATTCGCGTCTGGTGGTCGATGAGCTGGGCGCCGTTGCCCAGGTAGAGGCCATTGAGCGTGGCGCCGCCACCTTCGCCTCGGAGTTCCGTGTAGATGTTCGTGCGCGACAGCGCCCCGCCCGTCGCGAAGCTGAACGAGTACAGGTGACTGCCTCGTGCTTGGCGAACATCGAGTGTTCCAACGTGGTAGGCGGAAGCCGACTCTTGCTGCAGCTTGAGGTGAGTGAGCGTGGCCCCCTCGCCGACGACGGCCTCCGTGACGGCATTGGTGAGATAGGCGCTGTCGCCGATGCCCACGTAACTCTCGACGATCGTTGCCTTCGCGTGACGATCGATGACGATGAGGTTGCGCGGCTGCGCGGTACGCTTCGCCGATGCCGCATCGCTCACGAAGAACAGGTGGATTGGACGCGCGAGCTCGATGTCCTGTTGCACATGGACCACGGCGCCATCGTTGATGAATGCGGTGTTCAACGCAGTGAAGGTATGCGCGTCGAACGACGCGACCTTCCCCATGTACGCCTCGAGGAGAATCGGCAACTCGTCGTACGCCTGTGCCAGGGGAAGGACACGCACCCCGTCAGGGAGTTCACCGCCGCCGGACAGTGACGCGTTGTAACGGCCGTTCACGAAGACGAGTGTACGCCAGTCTGCTTCCGCGAACGCGAACGGAGTGAGCTGCGCCGCCGTGACGCTGCCACTCTCGTGCGTCAGCGGAGAAAAGGTCGACTCCACGATCGGCGCAACGGACGTGAAGTGCCAGTCCTCGTTGTGCGTCGTCGGAAAGCCGAGCGTCTCGAACCGGGTGATGGCCGCAAGCCGGAGTGAGCGGGTCCACGCCGGAGCCGCGGCGCCGCCGTTGGCCGAAAACGCCTCGAAACTCCGCAGATATGGCTCGATCACGCGACTGCCTCCTCCAGCAGCCAATCATACCCCCTGGCCTCGAGCTCCAGCGCGAGATCCTTTCCGCCCGAGCGCACGATGCGGCCACCGGCCAGGACATGCACGAAGTCGGGCACGATGTAGTTCAGCAGGCGCTGATAGTGCGTGACCACGATCGTCGCATTCGCGGGCTTCTTCAGCGTGTTCACGCCGTTTGCCACGATGCGCAACGCGTCGATGTCGAGCCCGGAATCGGTCTCATCGAGAATCGCGAGCTTCGGCTCGAGCACCGCCATCTGAAGGATTTCGTTGCGTTTCTTTTCGCCGCCGGAAAAGCCGGTGTTCACGGAGCGCGTGAGCATCGAGTTGTCCATCTCGACGAGCTTCATCTTCTCGTCCATGAGATCGGCAAACCTCAGCGGATCGATCTCCTCCTCGCCGCGCGCCCTGCGGAGCTCGTTGTACGCCGCCCGCAGAAAGTAGGCGTTGCTCACGCCGGGGATCTCCACCGGATACTGGAACGCCAGGAAGATCCCGGCCTGCGCCCGCACCTCCGGAGCCATCGCCAGGAGATCCTCGCCGTTGTACATGACAGTGCCACCGGTGACCTCGTAAGCCGGATGACCGGCGAGCACCTGCGCGAGCGTGCTCTTGCCGGACCCGTTCGGGCCCATGACGGCGTGCACCGTGCCGGCATCGACACTGAGCGTGATGCCCCTGAGAATCTCGTTGCCGGCGACGCTGGCGTGCAGGTCGCGGATTTCTAGCATTGAACGCATAAAATGTCGTATGTCATGTCTCGATTAGCCTACGGATCCCTCGAGCGTAATGCCGAGCAACTGCTGCGCTTCCAGCGCAAACTCCATCGGCAGCTCCTTGAACACTTCCTTGCAGAAGCCGCTCACGATCATGCTCACCGCCTGCTCGGCGCTCAACCCGCGCTGCTTCAAATAGAAAATCTGGTCTTCCCCGATCTTGCTGGTGGACGCCTCGTGCTCTACCTGCGCGGTATTGTTGCCCACCTCGATATACGGAAACGTGTGCGCACCGCAGGCATTGCCGACCAGCATGGAATCGCACTGCGTGTAGTTGCGCGCGTTCTCCGCCTTCGGCAGCACCTTCACCTGGCC
>JANYIN010000025.1 GCA_025362035.1 Gemmatimonadaceae bacterium
GTGCCTTGCGCATTGCCCCACTTCACATCGCGGGCACAGCGCAACGGCCGGTTCGTCGCACTCGATGCACCGCATCAGGCGCGTCCGGCCATTGCTGACGCCGAGCCGTCGACATGCGTCGACGCAAGGCCTGCAGCAACCCGTGCGCCGTACTCCGCGTCGCAGGCAGTGAAGTGTCCGATCATGCGCTCCTGGATGTCGGCGTCGCACGGCGTAAGTAGGGACACGAGGTTCGCGATCAGTTCGTCCCGTTCCCATGGCGAGAAGGCGCGAAAGCGGTCGCCAGCCTGCCCGTAGTTGTTCTCGCGGCCGATGGCCTGACGGATGACATGTCCGGACACGAACGGCGTGTGCTGCGGCCCAGTCGGCGTCGCCTCGACGGGACTGCCCTTGGCCGACGGCTCGTAGTTCACGTGCGGATTCGTTCCCTCACCACCGTCCACGTGATACGTCATCTGCCCATCGCGCTGATTGGTGGCGACGGCGGTCTTCGCGCGGTTGATCGGGAGCTGGAGGTAATTGGGACCCACGCGATAGCGCTGCGTGTCCGAGTAGGAGAAGGTGCGCCCCTGCAGGAGCTTATCGTCGGAGAAGTCCATGCCATCCACCATGACGCCGACACCGAACGCCACTTGCTCGACTTCCGCGAAATAATTCTCGGGGTTCCGGTCCAGGACCATACGGCCAATGGGGCGAAGCGGGAAGAGTTCGGGCGGCCAGATCTTCGTGGCGTCGAGCGGGTCGAAGTCGAGCTCGAGGTGCTCGCCGTCTTCCATCGTCTGTACCTGCAGCTCCCACTCGGGATAGTCGCCGCGTTCGATCGCGTCGTACAGGTCTTCGCTGGCGTGATTGAAGTTCTTGCCCTGAATTGCTTCCGCCTCTGACTGCAGCAGGTTGCGCTCACCCTGCTTCGGAATCCAATGATACTTGACCAGCACCGCGTCCCCGTCCGCGTTCACCCACTTGTAGGCGTGCACTCCCGACCCGCGCATCTCGCGGTAGTTCGCCGGAATGCCCCATGGGCTGAACAGGAAGGTGGCCATGTGGAGCGACGACGGCGACAAACTCAGGAAGTCGAAGATGCGGCGCGAGTCCTGTCGGTTGGTCACCGGATCCGGCTTGAACGCGTGCACCACATCGGGAAACTTCATCGCGTCACGGATGAAGAACACCTGAAGGTTGTTGCCCACCAGGTCCCAGTTCCCGTCTTCGGTATAGAACTTCACCGAAAAGCCGCGCGGATCGCGCAGCGTTTCCGGTGAGTGGCCGCCGTGAATCACGCTCGAGAAGCGAACGAACACCGGCGTCCGTTTTCCCTTCGTCTGGAACAGCTTTGCGCGGGTGAGCGGCGCAATGGGCTCGAGACCCACCGATCCGTACGCTTCGAAATAGCCGTGCGCGCCGGCGCCTCGCGCATGGACGACACGCTCTGGAATCCGTTCGCGATCGAAGTGCGAGATCTTTTCCAGGAAATGGTAGTTCTCCATGACCGTCGGTCCGCGGTCGCCCACGGTCCGATTGTTCTGGTTGTTCACGACCGGGTGCCCCTGTCGCGTCGTCAGCGTCGCCGCGTCTTGTTCGTCGACGGGCTTGTCCGCACCATTTCCGTTGTTCATGACATCTCCTCGAGCGCGTATACCAGACCGGCGGCGTGCCCGCCGTTTCTCAAGGCAATGATGCAGAGGATGTCGATTATAGAGCAAGTTGATTAATCTTATCGCTCTGATTGGTTTTCTCTATCACGTGACTGCGCTCGTGCCCACCACTCACACATCCCTCGCCGGCCTCACGATCTCGCAGCTTCGGTACGCCGTTGCCATCGACACCTTCCGACATTTCGAACGCGCTGCCCGGGCCTGCCACGTCACGCAGCCCACGCTGTCCATGCAGTTGCACAAGTTGGAGCAGGCGCTTGGCGTGCCACTATTCGATCGAAGCCGAGTTCCCGTCGTTCCCACGCATGTGGGAATGGCGCTGCTCGTCCAGGCGCGGACCATACTGCGCGAGGTCAACCGGCTCGCTGACATCCGCGACGACGCGAGCGGGGTGATCGAAGGGGAGTTGCGCCTCGGTGTGATTCCCACGCTCGCGCCGTACCTATTGCCCGGCATCCTCGAGTCGTTGGGGCGGCGATTTCCGCGTCTCGAGCTCTTCGTACAGGAAGCCGTGACGGAGGTTGTTGCCGACGGGCTACGCTCGGACGCAATCGACATCGGCCTCGTCGCGTCCGAGGTTCGGGAGGCGGGTTTCGTGTCGCGTCCGCTGTTCCGTGAACCGTTCGTAGCGTATATCGGCGCGGGGCACCGTCTCGCGGAGCGACTCGCGTTGTCGGTGGACGAGCTCTCGGCGGACGACATCTGGCTGATGACGGACGCGCATTGTTTCCGGAGCCAGGTGCTCGCGCTCTGCTCCAGCCGCCGCCGCTCGCGCGCGGACCGGGCGAGCACGCGCGATCTTGTCGTAGGCGGTGTGATGTCGCGGTTCGAAAGCAGCAACCTCGAGACGCTCATGCGGCTCGTGGAGGGCGGAATGGGCATGACGCTTCTGCCTGCCCTCGCCGTCGCTTCGCTCTCGGGCGCGGCGCGGCGCGCGGTGCTCGTCCCCTTCCGGGCGCCCACACCGAATCGCACCATCCGGCTCGTGCGGCGGCGCGCCGGTGAGCGGGAGGCGCTGGTCCTTGCCCTGGCTGAGGCCGTTCGCGATGCAGCGGCCGCGACCCTTCCATTTTGGGCAACCGCCAGCGAGCGAGACGACGCTCTGATGGAGGATGAGGCGACGTAGCGACCTCTACCTGGAACCGGGCGCTCCCCGACCCCGTAGGGATCTTTGAACCACCGGGACTGGCCTCGGCCAGCACGTTTCATCCAATAGGAGTATCGATGCGCATTCTATGGACGTTGCTCAAGGTCATCATCGGCCTCGCCATCGTCATTCCGGTCGGAATTGTCGGCCTCGTACTGACGCTCGGGATTCTCGGAGCTCTGCTCGGGCTCGCGTTGCTCGCGCTCAAGCTCGTCTGCGTTGCGTTCGTGGGATATGGGCTGTTTCGCGTGGCGCGGCATTTCTTCGCGCCACAGCCGAAAGCGGCGGCCCAGCCCGCGCTGGCGAGGCCCGATCCCTATTACGACGCGGCGATGCGGGAGCTGAATGCGGAGATGGGACACACGCCAAGGCGGTAGCCCGCACGTCGTCTATAGCACGGATCGAATATCGGAGGCGGGCGATGGATAGCGCGGTGGCTCCGCGTGCGGTCTGCCATCGCACGCCTCGATTCGACACCACCCACTGACCAACATCAACTCTTCCACCGACCGCACGCGCGCATCACCAATCCGTGGTGAACCGACCACCACCGCCAACGCCTGCGCGCGTGAGATCGCGACGTTCAGCCGGTTCCTCGACAGCAGAAAGCCGGAGCCTCGCGGTGCGTCGTCGAGCGTTGACGCACACATCGACACGATCACCACCGGCGCCTCTTGCCCCTGGAACTTGTCCACGGTACCCACGCGCGCCCCTGGTCCGAGTCGGTGCTTCAGCGCTCGCACCTGCATGTTGAACGGGGCCACGATGAGGATGTCGGCCATCGTCAACTGACGCGCGGGCTTGTCCTTGATCCTCACGCTGCACGCAAGCAGCTCGTTGACGAGCGCACGGATGGCCTCCATCTCTTCCTCACTGTCCTGCGTACATCCGTCGTGCACTACCGGCATGAAGCGGACGCCCACATCGCTTCCGATCGATGTCGCGTGGCCTCCGTCGATGCAGTTCATGGCCGTACTGGGCGCGCTCCGCAGTCGCCCCTCGTAATACGCGCCGGAGATGAATTCGCAAACGGCCGGATGCATCCGGTGCGACAGGCCAAGGAACAGGCCGAGCTCGGGCGGTACCGTTGCCTGGTCCTCCAGGAAGTATTCGAGTGCCGAGCGGCCGCTCTCTCCGGGATGCGAACCCTGCGTGGGCTGGGACAACTGCATCTGGTCGCCGAGTAGTACGAGGTTGGCGGCGGAGGTGCCGCATGCCACGGCGTTGGCGAGGGAGAACTGGCCCGCCTCTTCGATGAACAGGTAATCGAGCTTTCCCTCGAGATCTTCACGAGCGAACGGCCACGCCGTACCGCCGATGACGAGAGGCCCCACTGCGATCTCGGCCGCTGCGTCCTTCGAGTCGATCCATTTCATTCGGCCGGCAATCACCAGCGGGTGGTCTGCCTCACCTCCGACCTTGACCAGGCGTACATCGGTCTCTCGCTCGTCACCGAGCCGTGCGATGCACTCCAACAGGTTCAGCACAACCTGGTGACTGTTGGCCACGATGCCTATGCGCTTGCCTGCGGCGGCAAGCGCGAGGATCATCTCGGTCGCCGTCGTGGTCTTCCCCGTGCCCGGCGGGCCCTGGATGCAAAGTGTCGAATGGTCCAGGTGCAGCACGGCATCGATACCCTGCTGCATGAGATCTGCCGATTCATCGATCAGGAACGGGCGCCCGTGGATCAGTCGAGGGGGTGTTCGCGTCAGAAGATCGCGCAAGGCCGTATGGCAATCGGGATCGTTTGCCCATCGCATTGCGTAGCGAAGGATGCCTTCAGCCAGGATCTTGGTCGGGAGCGGACTGCCCGGGATCAACGACAGGTGATCCGGCAGTCGTTTGCCGGGTCCGACCTTCAGCTCGATGAGCCCCGCATCGCGATCGACGAATCGCTCGATGGAGCACTTGCAGAGGACCTCAGTACCGGCAACCACGCACTTATCTTCGGCGTCCATCTTCGTGTCCTGATCCGCGTCGAAGCGGTACTCCAGACCTGTCGATTTCTTGATGGCGCGTGGCGGCGTCTCCGTTCTGACCAGTCCCGCAAGACAGTCCATGTCGTCGTAGAGGGCCT
>JANYIN010000029.1 GCA_025362035.1 Gemmatimonadaceae bacterium
TGTATTCCATGGTTGGAATCGTTCCTTCGTAGCGGAACGCCATGGTGGAGAGTCCGCCCGCGGTGTGGAATGCTTCGAGCGCGCCCACCGGTTCCGGGAAATCGATCGTCTCTCGCTCCGACAGCGCTGTGACATGCACCCGCTTGCCGTCGCGCACGACCCACGACTGTGTCGTGTAGTAGTCGAGCACCCCCTCCAGGGAATACACGATCTGGTAATTCAGCGGCGGTTCGGGATTCTGCGGCAGTCCGCCGACGTAGATGCGAACGGAATCCACGGCATCGAGCTGCGCGATGCCGTACTGCGCCAGGATGTTCACCATGCCCGGCGCCACGCCGCAGTCGGGGACGACCGTGACGCCCTGCGCCCGTGCGCGCTCGGCAAGCGCCTTCTGCTGAAAGACGATCTCCGTATTCCCGCCGAGGTCGCAGAAGTGCACCCCCGCCTCCACGGCACACTCGGCGAGTTGCAGATTGAAGTAATACGGAATGGCGCTCATGACCGCGTCACTTTCACGCATCACGGCCAGAACGGCTTGGCGGTCGCGGACGTCCAGCGTGGTGGGGATGAGCCGCGGGCCCGAGAGCGGCTTCAAGAAAGGCGGTAAGTGGTCGAAATGCAGGTCCGCCAGACGAACGAGCGTTACCTGCGGATTCTGCAGCAGATCATACGCGCACGCCGAGCCTTGCAGCCCGGCGCCGAGAACGAGCATTCGCATCAGTGGGATTCTCCATGACGGTCGGCGTCGATAGGTGCTGTAATGTAACCAGCCCGTTCGCGGCGCAGACATCAGGTGACGCACCGTGCACGATTCTCGCTCACATGCAACTCATGATGACAGCCGGCTCAGGCACTGCTGAGGACTGGACGACGCACCTGGTGGACGACGCGCCGGGCATTCGCGGCCTCCTGGCGCGTACGCGCCGCATCGCGGTGCTGGGGATCAAGATCGCGGCCGCTGCCGACGCGCCGGCGTACTACGTGCCCGCGTACGCTCAGCGAGCGGGCTACGAGATCGTCCCCGTGCCGGTGTACTATCCCGACGTCGCCGAGATCCTGGGACAGCCGGTGTCTCGAACCATCTCGGCCATTCCGGGTGCGGTGGACATGGTCAACGTATTCCGCCGGTCGGGCTCCATCGATGCGCACGTGGACGACATCCTGGCGAAGCGTCCCGCGTCGGTCTGGTTCCAGCTCGGCATCCGAAACGACGCGGCCGCGGAACGCTTCGCGCGCGCCGGCATCGATGTCGTGCAGGACCGCTGCCTGTTGGTCGAGTTGCAGGCCATCGGACGGTAGTCGCGCGGCGCGGCGCCGCTCGGCGTCGTCAGCGCACCACCAGCATCCCGTGCAGCAAGTCGAGCTGCCACCACGTCGGCGCCAACTCGCGCAACGCATCCGCCAATCGCAGCACGCGTCGCTCGCCGATCAGCACGCGAACCTCATGCGGGGTGCGGAGCACGGGATAGCGTCTTCCGATGGCCGTGAGCGCGGACCGTGCGTTCGCATGAAGGGTGATCTGATGCGTCGCGACGTCGAGCGAGGGTATGAACGCCTCGAAGACCTCGATGCCGATTGGCATCGAACCCGTACCCACGCTGTCCAGGCCGATGCCGCGGTCAACGACGTCGTGCCAGCCGGAATCGCTCGACCCCTCCCGGGCAATGATGGCTCGGCCCGCCCGCGTGGTGCGCGGCAGCCGTAGCTGGAACAGCCCGTTCGCATCACCGCGGGCGCGGACGACGAACGTAGAGTCTCGCGTCAGCTCGGCGGCCGCCGTCCGCCATTGAACGATGGCGCGCAGGGGTCGAAGCAGGTCGCTCGCGATCGCTGTATCGAGCCCGAACTGGCGAGCCTCGTCGATGAGCACGATGCCCGGCTTCACGGCGCCCTTGGATGCGAGAAACCGCCCCAGCGACGCGCGAAGCAGCGGATTCCGCGGTGACCGTTCGGCCTGCTGATAGAACGACGCCTCGGCCTCCGACCAACGCCCCTCGTCGAGCAGCCCGTCGGCTGGCGTGAGCGGCAGCGTCGCGCGCGGCAATGCACCCAGCGGCCGTGCCTGTGCCGACGCCAGCGTCGTCGTCGCCGAACACGCGACCGACGCGATCGCGAGCGCGCGGAGCACTCTGTGTGGCCGGCTCACATGCGGCGGATGCGGGCCAGCAGGCGCTCGTCAGGGTCGAACGCGAGCGAACGCGGCGCTCGCTCGAAGCGTCCCGGCAGCGCGATCGTGGCGCGCGCCATGGCCGGCACCTCCACCATGACGCGGGTTTCGACTCCGTTCGCGTCCGTGACGATCACCGGCACTGATAGCTCGTACGGGCCGCGCGCGCTGTCCTGCACCACCAGCAGGGACACCGTTCCCGCGGCCGCGTCATGCGCCCACCCGATGGTCGGCTCGGCAACACCCGGCTGCCGTAACCACTGCTGGAAGAACTGGCCCAGGGACTGGCCGGACGACGCTTCGAGCTCTCGGCGCAGGTCGTCGCTCAGCGCTGTGCCGTGCCGGTAGTCGTTCTGATACGACCGGAGTCCGCTAAAGAACGTGCTGTCGCCCAGGCGATCGTTCAGCATGTACAGCACGTAGCCGCCCTTCTGATAGCTGTTCGCGTTCAGCAGCTGCATGTAGTCCGTCTGGCTCGTATCGATCACCGGACGCGAGGCGACCACCGCATCGTTGAGGATCTCCTTCCTGATGCGGGCCATCTCGACGTGAAAGGATCCGTCTCCGCGAATGAACTTCGTCCACAGGGCGGCAAAGTACGTCGCGAATCCCTCCGACAGCCAAACGTGCGACCATTCGCGTTCGGTCACGGCGTCACCGAACCACTGGTGCGCCATTTCGTGCGCCATGATATCGTCCCTGATGCCGTGCGATGAGACGAGCTTGTCGTCGTAGAAAATGGCGCTCGCGTTCTCCATGCCGCCAAAGCGCGTGGACGACTGCAGGTGCGCCAGCTTTTCGTACGGAAACGGTCCCACCAGTCGTTCGAAGAACGACATGATGGGTCCGACGGCCAGAAAGGGGCCTGGCAGCCACTTCCGATGTTCGGGCATCACATAGATCGACTGCCGAACGCATTGGCCCTGGTCGCCGTAGTGACAATCGGGCTCACGCAGGTCGTACCGCTCCAGCGGGCCGGCGGCGATGACCATGAGGTACGGTGGAATCGGCCGCGATTCTCTCCAGCGCGTGGTTCGCATGGCGGCGCCGCGCACGGTGAGCCGCTGTGTGGACACGAACTCTCCGTTGGCCACAACGATCCGATCCGGCGGTGCGATCACGTTCCACGTCACGGTCGCCTTGTCGCTGGGATGATCGACGGTGGGCAACCACTGGCGCGCGCGATTCGGCCAGTTGTCGCCGAACCACGTCCAGCGTCCGCGTGCGTCGCGGCGGACGATCAGGCCATCCTTCACGACGCCGGAATACACCACGCGAACTCTGGCGCTGTCGCCGGTGCCGTCGAGCGGCACGTCGAGCCGATCCCTCACATGCGGCGCCGGCACGAGACGACCGTCCACCTCCACGCTGCGGACGGCCAGCGATTCCACCAGGTCGAGCGCGAGCCGGGATACCGCGGCCGCATGCCGAAGGGTGACGGTGACGTCGCCGCGAATGAACGA
>JANYIN010000091.1 GCA_025362035.1 Gemmatimonadaceae bacterium
ATCCCTCACATGCGGCGCCGGCACGAGACGACCGTCCACCTCCACGCTGCGGACGGCCAGCGATTCCACCAGGTCGAGCGCGAGCCGGGATACCGCGGCCGCATGCCGAAGGGTGACGGTGACGTCGCCGCGAATGAACGATCCGGTGTCGGGCAGCTCCAGGGTCACGTCGTAGTCGAGGACGTCGATACCGGGCTGATAGGTCGGTGCCGCGGTCGCGCGCGCGGCCTGCTGCTGCGCTCGCGCCGACACACCAAACAACAGGAGCAGAGCCAGCGCCCGCCTCGTGTTGCTGCACGCGCTCATTGCGTCACGCGATAGATCGCCCCGGACTGATCGTCGGAAACCAGCACACTGCCATCCGCCGCTACCACGACGTCCACCGGACGTCCCCACCGCTTGCCGTTGGTCTGTTGCCATCCGGTGATGAAATCCTCCACGTTCCGTGGCTTTCCGTCCACCACGCGAATGCGCACGACCTTCGCGCCCGTGGGTGTGTCGCGATTCCACGAACCATGAAACGCGAGGAGCAGGTCGCCGCGGTAGTCGGCCGGAAAGCTGGTGGCGCGATCGAGGAACGTCATGCCGAGCGGCGCGGAGTGCGCCTGCATCTTCAACGCTGGAGCGATCGTCTGCGCGCAGCGCGCGACATCGTGGTATTCCGGATTGGGCACACGGTCTCCATAGCAGTACGGCCATCCATAGTCACCGCCCTGCACGAGGATGTTGATCTCTTCGGGCGGCAGGTTTTCGTGGTCGGGCGCAAGGTTATCCCGTTCGTTCTGCGACGCCCACAACGCGCCCGTCGTGGGATGCACCGCCAATCCAACGGCGTTGCGCAGCCCCGATGCGAACACGCGCTTTCCCGAACCATCCTCGTTGAAGCGCAGCACCGCGGCCCGTTCCGGCAACTGCTCCACGCAGAGGTTGCACGTGGACCCCACCGACACGTACATCGCACTGTCGGCGCCGAACACGACGGTACGCGTCCAGTGGCCGCCGCCCGGCGGATAGTGATTCACGTAGGGCGCCGGACCCGTTGCGACGCCGTCGCGCCCGAGCGTCAGCCGCACCACGCCGTCGGTATTGGCCACGTACAGCGAGCCCTTGTGAAAGGCGAGTCCGTGCGGCCGGTCGAGGCCACTCGCCACCACCACCATCGTATCGGCGACGCCGTCATGATTCGCGTCCGGCAGCCGCACTATGCGGCCCCGATCGGGCTGGCTGGCGTATACCGCCCCGTCCGGGCCGATGGCCATGAAGCGCACGCCGTCGACGTGCGCGTAATAGGACACCTTGAACCCCGGCGGCACACGCAGCTTGCCATCCAGGGTGGGCACGCGGCCGCTCGCCGTGTCGTCAGGCGTGGTGGTGGCCGCGACGTCGCGCGCGCCCTTGCACCCAACGAGCCCGACACAGGTGCCGAGTATGAGCATGATCGATCGCACCGCAGTCACTCCGTGGTTTTTCGATCCAGCGCCGACATACGCTCCAGTAGCGCAGCCTGCGACCTGCCGAGTTCATCGAGACGGCGTATCAACTCGTTGTGATTCTGCTCTTCGTCCGTTGGCGTGCGCGCCACGAACGTGAGCGCGCCGCCGACCTCCAGCCGGCACATCTCCACCTTCTCCAGTCCGTCGAGGCCCTGCTTGCGCGCGGCGGACTCCAGCTCCTCGTGAGTGATCAACTCGCGCTTCAGGCGCTCATGCTGCAACTCGCCGTTCTGAATGAGCACGTCGGCGTCTCCCTCCAGCCAGCGCGCGACGCGCGGATGCCCGTAGATGTAGCGCACGACGATCGCGTTGATCACCAGAAGCGTCGTGGCGCCGGCAATCCCGCCGAGCAGTGAATTGTCGTTCCCGATGATCGCGTTCTGCACCGTGTTCGACAGGAGCAGGAGCACCACGAGGTCGAACGGATTGAACTGTCCCAGCTCGCGCTTGCCCGCCAATCGCAGCCCGGCCAGCAGAAACACGTAGACGCCCAGGGTGCGAATCATCTTCTCGGCCAGGGGAATGCCGAGAACGAACATGTCGTGCAGCATGACGATCGACCTCAAACGAGAATGCCACCTGCCGTGTCAGCGTCCGAACAAGCGCCCGAGTCGGCCAACGCTGCTTCCTTCGCCACTCTTTCTCCCGGAGGCCGCGCTTATGGCTGACGCGAACTCGGGTGCAGTGGTGTAGCGATCATCCGGATTCCGCTGCATTGCCTTCGCAAGCACCTTTTCCACCACTTCGGGCAGCTCGAGATCGGGACGCGCTTGGCGCAGCGGGACCGGTTCGTTCCGCAACCGCGCGATCATCATCTCCTGCTGCGTGCGCCCCGAAAACGGCAGCTTGCCGGTGAGCATCTCGTACGTCATCAGGGCGAGCGAATAGATGTCGGTGCGGGGATCGAGCGGTTTGCCACGCAGCTGTTCGGGACTCATGAACTCCGGCGTGCCCAGAATGATGCCGGTGGCCGTGAGCTTCTGCAGTTCCGCATCGGCGCGACGTTCCTTCGCCAGGCCGAAGTCCATGACCACGGCACGCTCCGCCACGTCCTCCGACTTGCAGATCATGATGTTCTCGGGCTTCAGATCGCGATGCACAATCTTCAACTCGTGCGCAACGTGGAGGCCTGCAGCGATCTGCGTCACGAACCGCGACACTTCAGCGAGCGGCAGCGTGCCGAGGCGGTTGTTGCGATCCGACAGGATCTCGCCGGAGACGAATGGCATCACCACGTACACCAGTCCGTCCTGGGTTTCGCCCATGCGGATGATGTGACAGACGTTGGGATGCGCGAGCCGCATGCCGAGGCTTGCTTCGCGCTTCAGCCGCTGCATGGCGTTCTGGTCGTGCGACAGCGCGTGCGACAACACCTTGATGGCGTAGGGCTCCTTGGTGGCGATGTCAGTGGCGAGATAAACGAAGGACATGCCGCCTTCGCCCACCTTCTTTTCGATCAGGTAGCGGCCGTCCAGGTCGCGGCCCACGAGATTCGTGGGCGTGACCGGCGCATGCGCCTCGCCCCGCCCGTGCGCGGTGCCGCGCGGCGGCGTCGCCGTGGACGGCGATCGAGACGGGGCGGCGCCTGCCGCGTCGCCAGGAACGGCGGCCATGGCAATCAGCTTGGAGCCATCGCGGGTGCAGAATTTCGCGTCGTCGCCGTACTTGGTGCCGCAGGCTGGGCAGCGATTCATGTCGGCATGTCGGAGAAGAGTGGCACGAGTCCGTCCCACTCGATGTTTCCGCCGCTCAGCACGGCGACGGTCTTACCCACGGGCTTCGCGACTCCCTGCAACAGCGCGGCGAGCGTGATCGCACCGCTGGGCTCCGCGACGAGCTTCATGCGATCGAGCAACATGTGCATGGCGCCCCGCAACGCAGCGTCCTCCACCTGCACGACCTCGTCAACATACTCCTCGTGATGGGCGAAGGTGATTCCACCCACTTCCACCGCCAGTAGCCCGTCGGCGAGCCCGGGGACCAGGGGCACGCGCACCGGCCGGCCCGCTGCCCGCGCGTGAGAGAGCTTGGGCGCATTGGCCGGCTCCACGCCAATGACGCGAGCGTGCGGGGCGCGCAACTTGATCGCCGCGGCCAGCCCCGCGCTGAGGCCTCCCCCGCCCACCGGCACCAGCACTGTTCCCACGTCCGGCATGTCCTCCGCGATCTCGAGACCGGCTGTCCCCTGGCCCGCGATGATCCACTCATGGTCGTACGGCGGCACCATCGTGAGTCCCTCAGCCTCCATCAACT
>JANYIN010000203.1 GCA_025362035.1 Gemmatimonadaceae bacterium
CGAACCCCGTGCCCATATGGGTCGCGCCCACCAGGCCGTTACTCTCGAGCGACTGTGCGATCGTCATGCCGATGGTGTTCACCTCGCGCGACATGAGCGGCGGCACGCGGGTCGCGATGGGCTCGGCAAACGGCGGCAACCAGATGCGGGTGGGGAAGGGCGCGGTCTGGTGCTGCACGTAGATGATCTGCGGCTCCCAGTCGCGCCACGTGCGCGCAACCACCCGCGACTCCACCACGTTCAGCATGTACGCGTCGCGATTGTTGTCGTGGCCGATGTACTTCTGATACAGCTCATGCAGTGGCGCGACTTCGTACGGCGTGCCGACGTTCTCCTTGTACCAGTTGGCGACGATGTTCTGCCCATCGGGGTTGATCGACGGCCAGAGCAGCAGCACGTCGTTGTCGAGGATCTCCTTGATCTTCGCGTCGTCCGGCTTCGACAGGAGGTCGTAGGCGAGCTGCATGGTGTGCTGCGATCCGGCGATCTCCGAGGCATGCAGGCCGCCGCTGATGTCCACGAACGCGCGGCCCTCGCGCGCCAACGCGTGCGCCTCGGCGTCCGTCAGGCCTTCCGGATGCGCCAGGCGGCGCGCGATGTCACGGTAGTGATCGAGCCGCGCGAGGTTGGCCGGCGAGGAGATGATCGCCAGAGTCCACGCGTGGCCCGTGGACGTCGTGCCCACGTCCACCAGCTTGATCCTGTCACTGGAACGGGCCAGCGCCTGGAAGTAGCGCATGGACTCGTCGTAGTTCGCGAGCTTGAAGTCCGCGCCGGCCGCAAAGCCAAGCACAGACTCCGGCGTGGGCACGGTGCCCTGCTGCGCGGTCGATGATGTCGCCGTCGAAAGCGCGAGCAGGGCGATGACCGCGCCAACGGCGGCGGCGCGACGACGGAAGCGGCGTGGCATCGAGGGGTCGTTGAGTGCGGAGGAGAGAAGGGCGCAGCGACGCAGGCGTCGCGTCACTGGACGCGTGTCGGGCGCAATGCGCTCACGCGGGCGGGCGGACTGGATGTGGCGAGCGCATGCGAACCAACCCTTCCTGCGCCACCGAGGCCACGAGTTCGCCCGAGCGCGCGTAGATAGTGCCGCGGACGAACCCTCGCGCGCCGGACGTGACGGGGCTGTCGGTGGAATACAGCAGCCATTCGTCCGTGCGGAACGGCCGGTGCAACCAGAGGGAGTGGTCGAGCGAGGCGAGCTGCAGCCCGCGGGTGCGCTGCGACACGGCATGCGGCTGCAGGGCCGTAATGAGGAGGCCGTAGTCCGACGCATATGCCAGCACGGCCTGATGGATCGACAGATCGTCCGGAAGCTTGCCGTCGGCCCGGAACCACGTATGCCGCACCGGCTCTCGCGCGCCGGGATCGACGAGGTCTACGGGCGACACGGGACGGAAGTCCATGGGTCGGTCCTGGGTGAGCACTGTCCGCAGCGATTCCGGGATCTTGTCCGCCATGTCGCGGATGAGCGTGAGTTCCGGGGTGAGGGTCTCCGGATCGGGGACGTCCGGCATGGTGGACTGGTGCGAGAATCCCCCTTCGGCCACATGGAACGACGCCGAGAGATTGAAGATCGCGTGGCCATGTTGAATGGCGGTGACGCGACGAGTGGTGAAGCTCTTCCCATCGCGTAGCCGGTCCACGAAGTACACGATCGGTGCCGCCAGATCGCCGGGCAGGATGAAGTAGCCGTGCGCGGAGTGGCAGTCGCGGGCATCGTCCACGGTGCGTCGCGCCGCCACCAGCGCCTGCGCGAACACCTGACCGCCGTACACGCGCCCCGTGCCCAGGTCGCGATTGCGCCCGCGGTAGATGTTCACCTCGAGCGGCTCGAGGTCGAGGAGGGTGACCAGTGCGTCGAGTGGCACGGACATCGGAGCGGATTGCCTGGATGAACGAGAGCCTGGCGCGCCAGTGGGCGCGGATAGACAAGGTACTACGCCGGCGTGGGGCGTGACGAGCCGGCGGAACGCGTAGTCGTACTGGTAGCCGTGACCACCCTCCTTCCGCAGCCCCGACCGACCAGTCCTGACTACGAGGCAGCAGCACCGCTGCCGCGCGTCGATCCCGTCACGCGCCTGCCCATCCTCATTCTCTTTCCGCACAGCCGCTGCAATTGCCGGTGCGTGATGTGCGATATCTGGCGCAGTTCGGTCACGAACGAGCTTTCTGCGGCCGACATCGCGCGCTGGATCGACGAATGGCGCGCACTCGGCGTGAAGCGCGTGGTGCTCAGTGGCGGTGAGGCGCTGCTCCATTCCCGGTTGTGGACCATTTGCGATGACCTGCGCGACGCGGGAATCGGCGTCACGATTCTCAGTACCGGCCTGCTACTCGCGAAGCAGGCCGCCGAACTGGTGCGCCGCTGCGACGACGTCGTGGTGAGTCTCGACGGACCGCAGCCTGATCACGACCGTATCCGCAACGTGCCCCGTGCGTACGAGCGGCTTGCCGGCGGCATCGCAGCGGTGAAGGCCGCGGACAACCGCGTGATGGTTTCGGCGCGCTGCACGGTGCAGCGAAGCAACTTCCGCGCGATCCGCCGCACGGTGGCCGAGGCGCATTCCCTGGGACTCGATCGGATCAGCTTCCTCGCCGCCGACGTGAGTACCGATGCATTCAACCGTCCCGGCGGATGGGATGATGTGCGAGTAAGCCAGGTAGCCCTCGACGAGCGAGAGTTGCCGCGCTTGCGGGACGAGCTCGAGGCACTGGAGCTCGAGTGCGCCGCCGACTTTGCGTCCGGGTTCATCGCGGAGTCACCCGACAAGCTGCGTCGTTCATTGCTCCAGTACTACTCTGCGCTGCTGGGACATGGAGACTTTGCGCCGATCGAGTGCAACGCTCCGTGGGTGTCGAGCGTGATCGAGTCCGATGGCACGGTGCGGCCCTGTTTCTTTCAGCCGCCGCTTGGCAACATTCACCACGCGACGAGTCTGGGCGAGATCCTCAATTCGCCGGAGGCAATCGCATGGCGGCAGGGGCTGGACGTGCGTCGCGACACGATCTGCCGCAAGTGCGTGTGCTCGCTGTCGCTCCGCGCACCAGAGGCGTGACCGTCGCGCGCACGGTGCTCGAGCACGCGCACGTCGTGCAGCACGACGGCGTGGTGGCGCGGCCGCTCCATTTTGCCGGCGGCAGAGTGGCCGACAGCAGTCCGTACGACATTCGCGTCGATCTCCGGGATCATCTGATCCTTCCGGGCCTGATCAACGCACACGACCACCTGCAGCTGAACGCCGTCCCGCCGCTGGTCCACACCAAGCCATTCTCGAGCAGCTATGCGTGGATCGAGACGTTCGCATCCCACTTCGATGATCCCGACGTGGCCGCTGCCATCGCCGTGCCGAGTGCCATTCGACACTGGCATGGTGGCTTGAAGAACCTCCTCGCCGGCGCCACAACGGTCGCACATCACGATCCGCGGCACGCGGTGTTGGACGACGACGCCTTTCCGGTAGGACTGCTCCAACGCTTTGGATGGGCCCATTCATTGGGGCTCGGCGAATGTCGCGACGGCGGTCCGCCGCGATACGGACCCGCGGTGAAAGAGAGCTTTGCCGCAACGCCGCGGCAGCAACCGTGGATCATCCACCTTGCCGAGGGCACGGATAGCGGCGCGCGCTCGGAATTGTCGCGGTTGGACCAGATGGGATGTCTGGCCGACAACACGGTGCTGGTCCACGGCATCGGGCTCTCGCGCCTGGACGTCGCTCAGGTCGTGGACCGCGGGGCGGCCGTGGTCTGGTGCCCCTCGAGCAATCTTGGCATGTTCGGGATCACGCTGGCGCCGCGCGTTCTCTTCCAGGCGCGTCGCCTGAGTCTGGGCACCGACTCCAGGCTTACCGGAAGCCGAGATCTGCTCGCCGAGCTCGCCGTCGCGAAGACGCACAGCGACCTATCGGCGCGTGAGTTGCTGCGGCTCGTCACTACGGACGCCAGTGGCGTACTGCGGCTCCCGCTGGCCGGCGGGCTCGCCATGGGTCAGACCGCCGACTGCGTCATCGTGCGTGCGGACGCCGAGCCGTTTGGCTCGCTCATTGGCAGGGCGCGCAGCGACCTTCGCGCGGTGGTGCGGCGCGGCGTGCCGGTGATTGCGGATCCGGATTTTGCCGATTGGTTTTCCCAGTGCGGTGTGGAGACCGTATCCGTGACGCTGGATGGCGCACCGAAGCTGATGCGGCGCAGTGTGGTGCCACCCCAAGTAGCTGATTTGGAGCCAGGCTTGATTCTAGGGTAAAGGCGCTTCCTCATCCACCGCAGAATGAAGTACTGGACAGGAGCAGTATCTGGACTGGCATCCAACTTCCCAGAAAGCCTGGAGAGTATTTCTCCACTCGTTTTGGGAGCGGGTATGCCATTCCAGGTACTGAGGCAGTCCAGTACTTCATTCTGCAGTGGAAACAGCCACTGCAGACGCGAGTACTGGATTGGAGCAGTATCTGGACTGGCATCCAACCTCCCAGAAAGCCTGGAGAGTATTTCTCCACTCGTTTTGGGAGCCAGTATGCCATTCCAGGTACTGCCGTAGTTCAGTACTTCATTCTGCAGTGGAAGAGATCCACCACAGACGCTGGTTCTGGCCTGAAAGATGTTTACCGACACATCGGGAATGTCGGATCCGGCCCCGCGATCGCCGGTTTGTCCGTCCGATTCGCCACCGCCATCATCACGTCGTGGATGAACCTCCCCACGCGCGCCGCATGGTCGTAGTCGATGTACTGCGGCTCGTCCGTCACCTGGTGGTAGTCCTGCGCGTAGCCCAGTGAAAAGTACGTCACCGGAATGTCATGGTGCACGTAGTTCACCTGGTCGCTCCGGCAGAAGCGATTGAGCGGGTTCGCGCTCACTTCCCAGCTCTTGTCGATCGCCATCACCTCGGCGCGCGTGGCATTCACGGAGTCGATGATGTCGCCGAACTCGCGCGACAGACGCCGCGCGCCGAGCATCTGGATGGACGAGGGTCCGCCGAACTTCACCTGCTCCACGCGACCCTTGCCGACCATGTCCATGTTGTGCGCCGCGACGATGGACGAGAGGGGAATGGTGGGATGATCCACGAACCACTGGGAACCGAGTAGCCCAAGCTCCTCTCCCTGGTGCGAGATGAAGATGATGGACCGCGCCGGCTTCTCGCTGGCGAACTTCTCGGCGATCTCCAGCATCACGACGGTTCCGGACCCATCGTCGTCGGCTCCGTTCATGATGGAATCGCGCCGCGCCGGGCGGATGCGGTGTGCGCGCGCGATGAGCGAGTCGATCCGGTGTTGTTGCGACTCGGTCGGGCGGCACGAGGGATCGTTGGCCCCCTGCCGACGCGTGACGGTGTTCACCGCACGGAGCGAATCGTGATCCACCGCGGTGGGGTTGGTCCCCATGTGATCGTTGTGCGCGCCAACCAGCACGAACTCGTCGGCACGAGCCGGATCGGAGCCTGGGAGTACGGCGATGACGTTGCGCGCCGGAGTGGCCGACATGCGATACGCGTAGCTCCAGCTGGCCGACACTGGCTGTCCCGCGGAGCCTACGGTGAGTTGCTCGATAGGCACGCCGAAGATCTGCGCCGCGGCGCTCTGCGTGATCGCGGCCGCGGGAACGGCGGAGGCTGAGGGGGATTCTGGCTGCATGCCCATGCGGCTTGCGAAGGTGCCGTTCACCGTGGCGGTCGGCACTGAATCGAGACCCGCGAACACGATGGCAACGGCGCCTGCTCGGAGTGCGCGCGTGTCGCGCACGAAGGCCGGTCCAGCGCGCACGCCACCGGCTGGAGCGCGTCCAGCGGCAGCGTCGGTGCGCTGCTTCGCTTCGACCGCCGCGGCTGCGGCAGCTCCAAACTTGTCTGGCACGGAATCGCATCGCGGCAAGGGCGTACGCGGGCCGCCTCCCGCACCACGACCGAAGAGCGCGGCCGGCGGCGGACCCGCGAACACGGCGACTCGACCACGGAACACCGCCGGATCGAGCACCACTGACGTATCACCCCAGCGTCCCGCGAACACGGTCGCGGTGCCGGTGAGGTTGGCCTTGTCGGCAAAGCCGTTGGTGGAGGTCGGTGCGAGTGGAATCCATTCACTTCTACTCTTCAGGGCACCGCCGCCCGCGGTGAGTCTTGCTGACGCGCTGTCGAACCCGACGGGACCGAACTCGAGGTTCTGGAAGTAAGTGCCATGGTCGCCGAACGGCTTGAGGCCGAGCCGCTTGAACTCTCTGGCGACGTACTCGGTGCCCTTGTAGTTGCCAATCTCGCCAGAGCGTCGCCCGCTCATCGAGTCGTCGGCGAACTGGTAGAGACGCGTGCGCAGGTCATTCGCCGTGATGTCGGTAACCGTCGGACGCGGTGCCCACGTGCGCGGACCCTCGTCGGGCCACACGGGCATTTCACGTGCGCGCTTGACCTGGGCGTTTGCGGGCAGAACGGCCAGGAGGGCAATGAGCAGCGCAGTCGGGCCGCGGAGCACGAGCGGAGCGCGGAGCAGGAGATGACGCAGCACGAGAGGCAGTGATAGAGGGAGAGGTAAATGCAACGGGCGCGCACCGCCCGCAGGGAATACGGTACGCGCATGCAGTGTGTACGCAGCCTGGAGACGAGCGAGGCGAGCCCCTGCTATTGACCGACGGGACGCGCCGGCGCGGCCGGTGCCGTCTTGCCCGCATCCAGATCATTCCAGTTGAGGATCGCGTTGAAGCCCAGCATGTAAGTCCCCTGCGTCTGCCACCGCCAGAACGGGCGGATGCCGAACATCACGACATGCCCCTTGCCGATGGGGGCGTCCACGAGCTGCGCCCGTCCCGCGATGCTCTGGCCGCCCGACAAGGTGCCCGACAACAGCATGTCCGCGGGATTCGCGGGGAACTGCATGACCACTCGTGGACGCGCGCCCTCGGATGCGCCAAAGGCGCCAGGACCGCCCGCCCCGCCCCCGCGACCGCCACGCGCGCCGCGGCCCGACGTCGCCTCGACCTCTGCGACGTACGTCGAATCGAACGGTGACAGCGCGAGCTTCGTCGCGTTCGGCGTGACATTCTGGCTGAGGCCAGGCGCGCCGCCCCGACCGCCGCCGAATGCGGCGAGGTTGCCAATGCCGCCCGCGTTCAGGACCGGAGCCTGATTGAAGTACACGGGCAACTGCGTGCCCTCGTAGCCGTACACGAGCGGACTCTTCTTGTCCGCGATGATGCCACGAAGAATCGTTCCCCGCGCGAACAGGTCCGTAGGCGACTCGACGGTGACGCCCGTGGTGAGGTTGTACTCGGGGAAGATGGCGGCGGTGGACCCTTCAGTGATGAGCGTGCCGCCGTCCTGCACGAACCGGTACAGGTTCATCAGCCCCTCGATGCCCATGCCGCCGCGAATATCGTCGCTCTGGTCCATGAAGCCCAGGCTCTGCGTCGTCGGCGTCTTGCGATATGGCAGCGGCGCGCTGCCCGTTACCGGCATGCCGGCGACCTGCGACTGCGACGAGCCGCCCACGTGTGGGTACACGATGACGTCGTACTTCGCGCGGAGATTGCCGTCCTTGAGCTTCTGATCGGCGAAGTACGTGTAAGGCACGCCATAGGTGTCGAGTGCGGCGCGGACCCATCCTTCGTCCTGGGTTCGCGTCCAACTGTGGACGTAGCCGATGCGCGGGATGTCGAGGTCATGGGTCTTCACGGAGGGCACCGACGCGACGGCCCACGCCGAGAGTCCCAGGTCCTTGAGTTGCGCGCCAAGCCGGCCCGCGTCGCCCCTCTCGATGATGAACGCGCCCGCGTGGAACTTGTGACCGCCGGCCTCGAAGTCGTCTTCGGCCGCGGACATCTTCACCGCGGCGTTCCGGAAGCGAAACGTCATCAGGTTGTTGTCGGCTGTGTTGTCCACCACGATGACGGGCCCGGAGCCTTCGATGCCACCGGCCGCCTTCACGTCGCCGCTCACCATCGCCATCTGCTGGGTCAGCACGCTCTTGTCGCTGCACGGCGCGATCACAAGATCGCGCATGAGCTGAAAGGTCCAGCCAGTATCGTCGTACGGCGCGGGATTGGCCACGGGATAGTTCTGGAGCGAGAAGTACATGTCGGCCAGCGTGCGGTATGGCTGGTCGGCGCGCACGATGTAGTCGCCCGGCTTCACGTCCATGGTGCCCACCTTGAACGCACCGGTGGCCGTGTGAATTTCCAATCCCTGGCGGCGGAGGTCGTTGATCGCGTCCGCTGCGTTCGCCTTGTGATGCTGGTCTGCCGGGATGATCCACGCGTACGTCGGTCCGTTCTTGCCCTTGTCCACCGACCGCTTGTTCTTCAGCCAGTAGTTCTCCAGGAACATCTCTTTGTTCTTCGCCACCTGCAGGAGCGAGATGATGATGGCGGATTCCTGGATATTCGTGTTGTTCCGCGGCCCCCACTTGATGGACGGCAGCGGCGGATTCGGGCGGAACCACTCCTTGCTGGTGGTGGTGGCGGGCAGAGTGAGGTTCGAATTGTTGTCCGGTCCGTAGCTCTGCACTTCGTAGAAGCGGCCGATGGAGTTGTGCGAGTGCGCGATGAAGAACATGTAGTTCGGCACCCATCCGTCGTAGAACCCGTACGTGAACACGCCCGGTACGCCGCGCTTCGTCATCTCCATCACGTCGTTCTGGGCCAGCACCCACCACTCGTTGATGGTGATGGGGTCGAGCTGGTCGTTGTACGGGCCCGTGCCGGTGCTGGAGTACAGATATGACTGCGCCTCGTGCAAGTCGTGCAGCACGGTGGGCGTCCACTCGAGGAACGTTCTGGTCGTTGCCTTGGTGAGCTCCAGGAACTGGCCCATGCCATCACGATTGTTGTCGTGCTGGACGTATTTGCCCCAGTACATTACGGGGAGCCGAGCGTCGCCGGTCGTGCGCTTCTTGTTGAAGTAGTACGTGTCGACCACCTTTTCGCGGCCGTCCACCTCCAGCACAGGTGTGATGAAGGTGATGACGTTGTTGCGAATGGTCTGGATGGTGGGTGTCTCCTCCACCGCGAGCCGATAGGCCAGCTCCATCAGCATCTCGGGACCGCCCGTTTCCGGCGAGTGCATGCCGCTGGTGATCCAGTAGATCGGCTTGGCCGTCTTGAGCAACTGCTGCGCCTGCGCCTCCGACGTGGTGCGCGGGTCCGTGAGCTGCTTGAGCTGACTCTTGTAGCTCTCGAGGTTCTTGAGTGTGGCCTCGTCGGCGACGGCGAGCAGCACGATATCCCGTCCCTCTTCGCTCTTGCCGATGCGCCAGACCTTGACGCGCGGCGACGTGCGGGCCAGCGCATCGTAGTAGCGGGCGATGTCCGACGCGTAGGTCAATTCGCCGGGCGTCCCGACGATTTTGCCGAGGAACTTGAGCGGCGTTGGAACGGTGGAGGATGCGGGGAGATGGTCCACCAGTTCGGTGGTGATGCGCGGATCCTGGAGGTACTCCTTGATCTTCGCGGTGTACTCGGGATCGTTCGCCTGCTGCGCACGGCTCACCGGCGCGGAGAAGGCTAGGGCAGCGGTCGCCACAGCGCAGACGGCAATGCAACGGACGGAACGCCTGACGTGAAACATCCTGCCTCCTCGATGGCCGCGTGCGGCCGAAACGATGGTGAGGAACGTACGGAAAAGGGGGGCGAACGGCTCGCGCGCCCGACGGCATACGGGCGCCCCGCAATTGACGTTGGACGTGCATGGCACGCAAGCCGACCAACCAACCAACCAAGGCGGCGCCCTCTGTCTTCGAGTGCCGAGTGCAATGCGCCTCCGCTAGCTTCCGGGAATGCGTATCCTGCGAAAAGCGAGCGACCTTCCCAAGCGGTCGCTCTGGGAAAGAATCAAGGACGTCGCGCTCACCGACGTGGCCGTACTCGCCCGGGGCGGCGTCTCACCGGGCTCGCTCGAGCGTCTCGAGGAACTTCTGCTCGAGGCAGACTTGGGCGTCCCGACCACGCTCAAACTGGTTGCCGAGGTGGAGCAGCGTGCCCGCCGCGGCCTCGTGAAGAGTCAAAGCGAATTCCTGCTGGCGCTCCAGGCGGGGCTCGTGAGCGCGCTGCGCGCTGGCAAAAGCGATCCGTCGCTCACGTTCGCGCCGTCCGGTCCCACGGTGATCCTCATCGTCGGCGTGAACGGTGCGGGCAAGACCACCTTTATCGGAAAGTTGTCGGCACGCCTGCGGGCCACGGGGAAGACGGTGGTGGTGGCGGCGGGTGACACCTTTCGCGCCGGCGCCATCGACCAACTTCGCCTCTGGTCTCAGCGCACTGGCTCGCACTTCGTATCCGCCACAGCGGGTGCGGACCCGGCAGCAGTGGCATTCGATGCCATCGATGCGACGATCGCCCGCGGCGCGGATGTCCTCATCATCGACACCGCGGGACGCCTGCATACCAGCGACGGCCTCATGACGGAGCTGAAGAAGGTCGCGCGGGTGATCACCAAGCGGTTGCCCACAGCCCCGCACGAAACGCTGCTCGTGCTCGACGGCACCATCGGCCAGAACGCAATTCAACAGGCGAAGACGTTCGCCGCCGCGGTACCGGTCACGGGACTCGTCGTCACCAAGCTGGACGGCACGGCGCGCGGCGGCGTGGTGGTCGCGGTGCACGAGGCCATCGACGTGCCCGTAAAGTTTCTGGGTGTCGGCGAACAAAGCGACGACCTGCTCCCGTTCGACGCCGAGTCCTTCGCCCGGGAACTTCTGGACGACGAGTGAAACGCGCCACCGCTCCGGCTCCGCGCCTCCGTCTGGAAACGCCCGTCACCTACTTGAAGGGCGTTGGCCCGATGCGAGCGGAAGCGTTGAAGCGCATGGGCGTGGAAACCGCCGGCGACCTGCTGTATCACATCCCGCATCGATACGAAGACGCCAGCACGGTGTCGGCGATCGCGTCCCTGGAAACGGGCATGCAGGGCACGATCATCGGACGCGTCATCTCGAAGGGCATTCTGCCCACGCGCAAGGGACTGCGCGTTTTCCAGGCGGTGGTGAAGGACGACAGTGGCATGATCGAGGTGTCGTGGCCGGGGCAGCCATTTCTCGATCGCACCGTGGACAAGGGCGACATGCTGCTGGTGAGCGGCCTGGTGCGATTCTTTCACGGCCGGCAGTTGGTGCCGCGCGAGTTCGTGAATCTCGGCGAGGACGATGCCGGCACAGCGAAAGGACGCGTCCTGTCCGTCTATCCGGCCACGGAAGGACTCTCGGTGCGAGTCCTTCGCGGCATCATCGAGGCCCATCTCGACGAGCTGCTTCCGTTCGTCACGGAATACCTGCCGCGTGATGTCTTGCGGCAGGCGGCCGTGGTGTCCATTGGCGACGCGCTTCGGATGGTGCACCGGCCTTCGTCGTTGGCGGAGGCACTCGAAGGCCGCGCGCGCCTTGCGTTCGAGGAGCTGTTGTTCGTGCAGCTGCTGCAGCTTCGCGCCAAGGCCCTGTCGCGCGATGTTCGGCATGGCATCCATTTCCAGAACCGGCGCGATCTCACCACGCGCCTGCGCGAGGTACTGCCGTTCGCGCTCACGGGCGCGCAGATGCGGGTACTACGCGAAATCTTCGTGGACATGTGCAGCGACCGGCGCATGCAGCGCCTGCTCCAGGGCGACGTGGGCAGCGGCAAGACGGTCGTCGCGCTCTTCGCCGCGATGCTCGCCTTGGAGAACGGCTATCAGGCCGCCATCATGGCGCCTACCGAACTGCTGGCCGAGCAGCATTTCCACTCGATGTCGAAGCTGCTGGCGCCGTTGCAGATCGAGCCCATGCTGGTTACGGGCAGCTTGAAGACCAGGGCGCGCCGGGAGGTTGCGTCACGCCTGGCCGAGGCGACGCCGGCGCTGGTGGTCGGCACGCACGCGTTGGTGCAGGAGGCCACCGAGTTCTCGAATCTCGGACTGGCGGTGGTGGACGAGCAGCACCGATTCGGCGTGGAACAACGGAAGGCGCTGGGCGCGAAGGGGGAGTCCCCCGATGTACTGCTGATGACCGCCACGCCCATCCCGCGCTCCCTGGCGCTCACGCTCTACGGCGACCTGGATTTGTCCCTGCTCGACGAGCGCCCACCCGGGCGCCAACCGATCACGACCGCCCTCCGGCCGGAGTCGGCCCGCGAGCGCGTCCTGCAATTCGTGGATCGTGAAGTAGGGCAGGGACGCCAGGCGTATGTGGTGTATCCGGTCATCGAGGAATCGGAGAAGTCCGATCTCAAGGCAGCGACGACGATGTTCGACGTGCTGTCGAACGGCGCGTTCAAGGAACGTCGCACGGCATTGCTGCACGGACGCCTGCCGTCCGACGACAAGGACGAAATCATGCGCCGCTTTCGCGACGGCGCAATCGACGTACTGGTGGCGACCACCGTGATCGAGGTGGGCATCGATGTCGCGAACGCGACCGTCATGCTCATCGAGCATCCTGAGCGGTTCGGACTGTCGCAGCTGCATCAGTTGCGCGGCCGCGTGGGGCGCGGCGCGGACGCGTCGTACTGCATCCTGCTCGGCAGCGTCAGCCCCGACACGCGTCAGCGGCTGGACGTGTTCGTTGGAAGTGAAGACGGATTCGAAATCGCGCGGGCCGACCTCAGACTGCGCGGGATGGGCGACCTGTTCGGCGAACGGCAGAGCGGTGTGCCCACGTTTCGCGTTGCCGATCCATTGCGCGACGAACTCCTCAACGAGCAGGCGCGGGAAGCGGCCGACAAACTCCTGGCCATCGATCCAGAACTCGCCATGCCGGAGCATGCCGCGCTCCGGCAAGTGATGGGCGCGCGCTACGCCCGATCGATCGAGCTGTTTCGCGTGGGCTAGGCCGACCCGCTGATTACGGCTTCGGCGCCGCGAGGCGGCGCTTGATCCGTTCCAACTCGGCGGTGGTCTTCGCGAGTTCCTCCTTCAGCCGCTGGATCTCGTCGTCCTTCGCCTTGTCGATCTGCGGCGCCCCGGTGGGCGTGGGAAACGGTGCTGGAGTGGCCCGCGCATCCAGCTGACCGGCCATACGCCGCAATACCGTTCCTTCGCTTCGGTGCGCGGCCTGCGGCGCCTGCAGATAGCCGTCCAGCAGAATCATCGCGTCTCGAGGTGCTTTACCCGAATTGGCCGGGTCCATTTTGTAGAGGGCACGCCAGAACATTGATTCCGTCGATTCGCTCGTGGCCGAATAGCGCGCCGAGAAGTCGGAAAGAATCTTGTCCGCCGCGGCGTACCGCCCACTAGCGGCCTCCCTGGACGACTCCGCGAGCGCCGCGGGCCATTCGGACCCAGGTGTCGTGGACGTCTCTGCCAACTGAGGGGGCGCGGTGTGGCACGCCGCGACCCCAACGCAGATCGCGATGACACGCGAGGCCTGCCGCCACGGCCGCGTCATTTAGCTGCCCCATCTTCCACCACCTTGAGCGCGCCCGTGCGCCGTCGCGTCTTCACGGCGATGGGAAGCAACAGGGTGAAGATGGTTCCCTTTCCAACGTCGCTGGTGCAGGTGATCGTCCCATGATGTGCTTCCACGATTTCCTTCGCGATGGCCAGGCCGAGTCCGCTGCCTTTAGCGGAGGCGGAGCGCTGGTTGTCCGCCTGGTAGAATTTCTCGAACACATGCGGGAGCTGCGAGGGGGCTATTCCTGCCCCCGTATCGCGGATCTCCATGCACACTCCGTTCTCGGACGGGCCGGCGATCAATTCCACGGTGCCCTTGGCGGGTGTGAACTTGAAGGCGTTGGACAGGAGGTTGCCGGTCACCTCGTTGATGCGGTCCGCATCCCAGACCACATCGGTGGGCAGCTGCTGCATGCGGGTCACCCGGAAATCGACGTCACGCTGAACGGCCAGGACGTGGAAGGTCCGTTCGAGCTCGTCCAGCATGGCGGGCAGCTTGATGGGCCTCGGCTCGATTCGGCCGCCACCTGCCTCGAAGCGGCTCACGTCCAAGAGCTGTCCCGCCAGTCGCCCCAGCGTCTTCGCCTGGTTGATGAGGGTTTCCGTGACCGGTATCTGCTTCTCGGTGAGGGGTCCATAAATCCCCTCCTGCATGAGCTGGAGGTAGCCGAGGATGACGTTGATCGGTGTCTTCAGTTCGTGTGACGCGATCGAGACAAATTCCGCCTTGAGCTTGTCGAGCTCCGCGAGCTGCCGCCCCATTTCCTCGAAGCTCGTGGCCAATCGACCCAACTCGTCGTGACGCGGAATGTCGAAGGAAAGCTTGTGGTCGAGGTCGCCGTCTGCCACGGCTCGCATACCTTCTTCCAGCGCAAAGACAGGTTGGCTGATGCTGCGCGTCAGCCAGAGCGAAATGGCCGTCGCCAATAGAAGGGCCACCGCGAGCGCGGCCAGCATGACGCGCTGGCCCTCGTTCAACGCCTCCGCTGCCGCCGATACGCGCTCAGCGGTCCGGTTCCGCAGCGCGCTCTCGATCACGACCATGGCGCGCTCGGCCAAACGGAACTGGGCCGCGATGGCTCCTCCGGAAATCGAATCCCCTTCCTCCGTCCTCCCGCCTCGCACCGCGTTGAACTCCTGATCGGCCAGCGGGCCGATCGCGATGAGCGCTGCTTTGATGGCGGCGGTGGAACTGTCGATGTGGAAGGTGGCAAGGGTGTCGGTGGTCGCGATGGCGCGGGCGAGCGTGCCGGCCAGTTGCGACCGCACTTCCTGCGTGTTGGTCGTACCAACGGCGAGTTCTCGCGATCGCACGTCCGCGAAGCGATCGCGCAGACGGCCCAGCGCCAGCGAGGCGCGGAAATCGTCCTCGCGCAGGACCTTGATGTCGTCGTGCACGCGTCGCAACGATTGTCGCGCCACGACGAGTGGCACGCACAGCACGCCACCAATGATGATGAGACTGAGGGCGAGCCTCCCGCGCAAGGTCATGTCGAGGGTTTGCAGGTCATGGCCACGCCCCGTGCAAGGACCTCGCCGAGACGGGCCTTTGCGACGACGCAGCCGTCGTGTAGGATTGAACCTTCAGCCCCGAAGGCACCGAGCGCAGGTCGCGCCGGTGCGATCTCGCTCTTCGGGATTCTAGACGTGGCGCGCAGTCCGCGCCACCGACATGTCCCCCGAAATGCCATCCGATCGCTTCGTTCGCATCGCCGAACTTTCCGCGCACGCGGGCCAGTCCGTTACCGTTCGCGCCTGGGTCACGCACGTTCGCTCGTCCGGAAAGATCGCCTTCGCCGTCCTTCGCGACGGCACGGGCGTGTGCCAGACGGTGTTCGTCAAAAACCAGCTCGCCCCCGAGGTGTGGGAGCGATTTGCCGAATTGACGACCGAAACATCGGTGGCCGTCACCGGCGGGGCGCGCGCCGAGCAGAGGGCGCCTGGCGGCTTCGAGATGGGTGTGACTGACCTGCAGATCATCGGGACCAGTCCGGCCGACTATCCCATTCAGCCAAAAGAACACGGGATCGACTTTCTCCTCGACAATCGGCATCTCTGGCTTCGCTCGCCGAAGCAACGCGCCATCGCCGTCATCCGGAGCGAGATCGAGCAGGCCATCCACGACTTTTTCTACGAACACGGGTTCCTTCGTGTGGACACGCCCATCCTGACTGCCGCCATCGGCGAGCGGTCGGGGCTGTTCGCGACCGAGTACTTCGATCTGGGTAACGCGTACCTGGCACAGACTGGTCAGCTGTACGGCGAGGCCGCGGCGGCGGCCTTCGGCAAGATCTACACGTTCGGCCCTACCTTTCGCGCCGAGAAGTCCAAGACGCGCCGTCACCTGACGGAATTCTGGATGATCGAGCCCGAGGTGGCGTGGAACGATTCCGCCGCCAATATGCGCCTGCAGGAGGACTTCCTGACCTATCTGGTGCAGCGCGTCCTCGAACGCCGCGGGGCGGAGCTCGCGGAGCTCGAGCGCGACATCACCAAGCTCGAATCGGTGACGGTACCCTTCGTGCGCCTCGACTACGGCGAGGCCGTTGCCATCGTGCAGAAAAAGGGGAGCGTCACGCAGTGGGGCGAGGATCTCGGCGCGGAGGACGAAGCACTCATCGTGGCCGACTACGATCGTCCCGTGTTCGTGATGAACTATCCGAAGGGGGCGAAGGCGTTCTATATGAAAGAGAACCCCGACGATCCCCGCACGGTGCTGTGCAACGATTGTCTCGCTCCGGAGGGTTTCGGCGAAATCATCGGCGGATCGCAGCGAGAGGACGACTACGACAAGCTGCTGGCCCGCATTCATGAGGAAGGCCTGCCCGTCGACGCGTACGACTGGTATCTCGATCTGCGTCGTTATGGGACGTTCACGCACGCGGGCTTTGGCCTCGGCCTGGAGCGCACAGTCGCGTGGATCTGCGGCCTGCAGCACATCCGCGAAGTAATCGCGTTCCCGAGGATGATGCACCGCCTCAGGCCGTAGAGGCACACGCGGTCAAGAAACTACTCGGAAGCCTTGACTTCATCCCACAGCCCATCGAGTAACTGCAGCCCGGCCGTGGTCACGTCGATTCCACGCGCTTTGGCCAGCCGCTCTACGCCTTGAAATCGGAACGCGAATTTCGCGTTCGCTCTGTCGAGGGCCAGCGAGGGGTGCACACCGAGCTTCCGTGAGAGATTGACGACGGCGAACAGCAGGTCGCCGACTTCTTCTTCAAGCCTGGCATCGGGAACGCCGCGCCCGCCCGGCGTGCTTCCGCGCGCGACTTCCGCCAGGACCTCGGTGAGCTCTTCCTCGACCTTTCGAACGGGGCCGTCGGCGTCGGGCCAGTCGAATCCCACGCCGGCGGCACGATCCTGCAGCCGGAACGCTCGGTGCAGGGCGGGAAGATCGGCGGGAAGACCGTCGATGATGCTGTCGCGCTTTTTCGCCTTCATCCCCTCCCAGTTCTGACGTTCACCGCCTTCGAAGAGGTGGGGATGACGCGACTTCATCTTGGTGAGGAAACCTTCCGCCACGTCGGCGAAGTCAAACGCACCACGCTCCTCGGCCACGACGCTGTGAAAGAGCACCTGTAGCAGCAAGTCGCCGAGCTCTTCCCGTAATGCCCGATCGTCGCCGGATCGGATGGCATCGTCCACTTCGTAGGCTTCTTCGATCAGATACGGGCGCAGCGATTCGTGCGTCTGTGCCGCGTCCCACTCGCAGCGCGCGCGCAGGTCCTTCATCAATGCCAGCGTATCACTCAGCCCTGGGTTTTCTTGCATCGCTCCCGGTCGCTTCCTATGTTTATCAGTCTGCACATGATAGCGAATCACGCCGTCCGATGACACGCGCCTGGGTCGAAATCGACTTGGGCGCGTTGTGCCGCAATGGGGCCGCCCTTGTGGCCCGCGCCGGCGTGCCGATGCTGCCCATGGTGAAGGCTGACGGCTACGGGCTTGGCGGATTGCGATCTGCCCTGGCGCTCGACGCGCTGAATCCGTGGGGCTTTGGCGTGGCGTCCGTCACTGAAGGGGACGAGCTGCGTCGCGGCGGCATCACGCGGCCGATCATTGTGTTTACTCCGATTCTTCAAACCGAGATCGACGCGCTGAGACGCGCGGATCTCACGCCCACACTCGGCGATCCGGCCGTCATCGAGTCCTGGGCGCGCACGGGGCGCGCCTGGCATCTGCATGTCGATACCGGGATGTCGCGCGCGGGCATGCTGTGGCACCTCGTGGCGGAACACGCGTCGCTGTTCGAGCGCGCCGCGCCCGAAGGGGTGTTCACGCATTTCCACTCGGCACAGCGCGACGACGCCTCGCGAGACGTGCAGGAGCAGCGCTTCGCCGCAGCGGTGGCCGCGCTGCCGAGCCGTCCGGCCATCGTCCACGCGGAAAACGGGCCCGCCATCGAGCGGCGCGCGCCCTCGACGTGTACGGTGTTCCGCCCGGGTGTCTTCCTGTACGGCGTCGCAGGGTTCGAGGGCGGCGCGATCCGGCCGGAGCCTGTCGCCAGCGTCCGCGCTCGAATCGTGGAACTGCGCACGATCGCGGACGGCGAGACGGTGAGCTACGACGCCACGTGGCGCGCGACGGGCCCCCGCCGGATCGCCACGGTGCCTGTGGGGTACGCGGATGGATATTGCCGGGCACTCAGCAATCGGGGGGTCGCTCTTCTTCACGGAAAACGCATTTCAGTCGCCGGAGTCGTGACGATGGACATGACGATGTTCGACGTGACGGAATGCGAAGCGTCCCTCGGCGACGTCGTCACGCTTTTGGGCCGCGACGGAGACGATGAGATCACCGTGGGCGACCTGTCCGAGCGCGGCGGCGTGTCGCCCTACGAGTTCCTCACGGGTCTACGGCTGCGCCTTCCGCGGCGCTATCGCGACGACGCCGCCGAGGCGGCACCGTGAGCCGTCGCGCGATCATTCTGGTGCTGGACGGAGTGGGCGTGGGTGCGGCCCCCGATGCGGCCGCCTACGGCGATGGGGGCAGTAACACGTTGGGCAACATCGCGCGAGCGTGCGGTGGCTTGCGCCTGCCACACCTGCAGGCTGCGGGGCTTGGCAACATCGCGCCGTTGGCGGGCGTGCCGGCCGTGCCGACGCCGGAAGGCGCGTGGGGCTCGATGCAGCCCGCATCGGCCGGCAAGGACAGCACGTCCGGTCATTGGGAGATCGCCGGCTTGCATCTCGCGCGACCCTTTCCCACGTATCCCAACGGCTTTCCGCCGAGCGTCATTCAGGCGTTCGAGCGGGCCACCGGTCGCGGCGTGCTGGGAAACATCGTCGCGAGCGGCACCGACATCATCGATCGGTTCGCCAACGAGCAGGCACGCAGCGGGCGGTGGATCGTATACACATCCGCCGATTCCGTTTTCCAGGTTGCCGCCAACGAGAGCGTGATTCCGCTCGCGGAGTTGTACGCCGCCTGTGAGATCGCGCGGAAGCAGCTGACGGCGCCACGCGACGTGTCTCGCGTCATCGCTCGTCCGTTCGTGGAAACCGCGGGGAAATACGAGCGCACGAAGAACCGCCGCGACTATTCGATCGCCCCGCCTGGCGAGACGCTGCTTGACGCGCTCGCATCTGCCGGGGTCCCTCGTGCGGGAATCGGCAAGGTGGATGACCTGTTTGCGGGCCGATCGATCCGCGCCGAGCACACTGCGAACAATGCTCAGGGGATCCGGTCAATTCTGGAGTGGCTTCGCGGACGGCAGGATGGGCTGCTCCTCGCCAACCTTGTAGATTTCGACATGCTGTACGGCCATCGCCGCGACGTGGTCGGGTTCGCCCGCGCCTTGAGCGAATTTGACGACGCGTTGCCGGCCCTTTCCGCCGCACTCCGAGAGGACGATCTGCTCTTCATCACCGCAGACCACGGCAATGACCCAACCGCGGGTTCGAGCGACCACGCGCGCGAGTGTGTGCCGCTACTGGTGCTCGGTCCGCAGGCGCGGCCGGTGTCGCTGGGCGTTCGCCCCACTTTTTCGGATCTTGGCGCCACGGCGGCCGAGTGGCTGAACGTGGCCTTCCGCGGCCGAGGCACGTCGTTCTTGAACACGGTCGAGCGCGGCACGTGACCGCAACCCGGGCCGACGACCTCCTGCCGGGATCGCACCGTTGGGCGGTGCTTCGTGACGGCGCGGCGGCCGCCATGGAGCGGGCGTACGCTCCATACTCTCATTTTCGGGTCGGGGCGGCGTTGCTGGGCTCCGATGGCAGCGTTGCCCAGGGCTGCAACGTGGAAAACGCGTGCTATCCCGCCGGGATTTGTGCCGAGCGCGCCGCCGTCGCGACGGCCGTTTCCCGCGGCGTTCGGGAGTTCCAGGCTATTGTTATCTGTACCGAGGCGGACGTTCCCACCCCGCCGTGCGGAATCTGCCGCCAGGTCTTGATGGAGTTCGCACCGGAATTGGTGGTATTGAGCGTGACGCGCAGTGGCGCGGAAGCGCAATGGACCCTGTCGGATCTACTTCCTAAGGCCTTTACCCCCACATCGTTGGGGCGCCGCTGATGCGTTCGCGCATCGACGGACGGAGTATGCGTAGTGTCTGAACGGAATTTCCGGGGCGCGGCAATCGCGGCCCTGCTCATAGGCTTGCTCGTCGGCTGTTCGGAGCACGTTACCGGATCACTCGGCTGTCCTGCGCTCTGTAGCGACCAGAGCGCTGACCTCCGCGACACGACGCTCACGGGCGTGGTGGTCCTGGATACGACCTTTGGCGGCTTTCCCCGACTGGGCGATCTGCATGACATTACGCTCCTGGATCGAGGCGACACCGCGGATGTGCGGTTGGTGGTCCGCTACGATTCGCTCCCCAGGCGGTATGTGCTCGGCACAGCCACGGCTGACAGCGCCATTCGCCGCGTGGACAGCGCCGTGGTCCAGTTCCGGATCGACACGGTTGCGTCGAAGTCCACCCAGCCGGTCACCATCGACGCATTCGACGTCGATACCACCGCGATCGACACCCTCCCGGCGACGTTGATTCCGCTGTACCGCCCGGATCGGCTAATCGGATCGCAGACGTTTCAGCCCGCGGAGTTGAAGGACACGCTTCGACTGCCACTGAACAACGCGAAGATCTTCGCGAAGATTCGTGATACGCTGCGGTTGAGAATAGGGCTGCGGGTGCGTGGCACGCCGCCGGTGAAGCTGGCCGTGCTGGGCTCGAGCTACGCGCCGCGACTCAGGTTTCGCGTGTCGGCCGACACGACGGTCCGCCCCGACACGGTGATGCCGCAGTCGTTGACGCCAACCGGCGAGGTGAACATCAGCACTTCGTTGCGCTTGTACCCAGTGGTGGCGGCAGGTCAGCTACCGCCGCCGTCCGCAGACCGATTGGCCGTGGGCGGACTTGCAGGCGCGCGCGCGTATCTACGCTTCGACATCCCGTCCATCATTCTGGACTCCGTGCAGGTCATTCGCGCCTCGCTCCTGCTGACGCAGCGACCCGCCCGGTCCACCGGCAGCGTAGCGGATACCGTCACGCTCTACACGCAGCCCGTGCTGGCCGCGCCGACCATCACGGACGTGTTCACCGCGGCGACTTTTCTTGGCGGGTATCTCTCGTACGGGGTGGATACCCTTGTCTTGACGCCGCGCGACAGCGGGCTGAAAAGCGTGGAACTCGTGAATCTCGTCCGGGTCTGGCGCTCGGCGGGGACGGCGAATTCCTCGCGCTCCATCGTGCTGCGCTCGCCGCAGGAAGGCCTCACTCCGGGTGAGTTGAGCTTCTTCTCGATGGAAGCACCCGTAGCGGTGCGCCCGAGACTGCGTCTCACCTATGTGCCGCGTCGCGGCTTCGGGATTCCGTGAACATGCGCACTTCGTCACTTTGGCTTGTCGCCGCCGCATCCCTGGTCTTGTCGGCGACGACGCAGGCACAGGGCACGCTGAGCACGCTGGGCTTCGGGTATCCGTCCGGCCAGCTGAGCACGCGATCGCTGGGCGCGGGCGGCGCCACGGGCGAGATCGATCCGCTCTCCGTCTCCAACCCGGCCTCGATCGCGTATTTCGGCGGCTCTGTGCTCTACTTCCAGGCCGAACCGGAGTATCGCACGCTACACGTGGCCAACGCCACGGAAAACACCAGCATCGCACGGTATCCATTGGTGGTCGCGTCGATACCTGTGTCGGACAACCTCATGCTGGGTCTCAGCTTCTCCAATCTTCTCGATCGGAGCTTCGAGACGAGCACCCGCGGTCTGCAGAAAATCGGGGATACCACGCTGGCCACGACGAATACGTTCAAGAGCGACGGCGCCATCGGCGACGTTCGTGTCGCGCTCGCCTGGACGGCTACGCCGTGGCTGCGGCTCGGCGTGTCGGCGCACGCCATCTCCGGCGACAATCGGGTGAAGAACACACAGGTATTCGACGACAGCATACAATTCGCGCGACTCACCGATACGGCAACGGTGGGCTACACCGGGAACGCGTACACGGGTGGTTTCGAAGTGTTGCTGCGGGACTTCAGCTTCGCGGGCTCATACCGAAAGGGCGGGCCGTTGTCGCTGAAGCGCGCCGACACCACGGTGTCAAACGCCCACGTGCCCGACCGCGTCGCGTTCAGTGCGGCCTTCCTGGGTATACGGGGGACTGCCATCGCGTTTCGAACGGCGCGAGACAGCTGGTCCAACATGGCGGGCCTGGGCTCGCCCACGCTGAGGATCACGGACGCGTGGGATACCAGCATCGGCGCCGACGTGATGGGACCCCGCTTTGGCGATCGAAACCTGCAGTTCCGCACCGGCGCCAGGTGGCGCACGTTGCCCTTTGGGCTGGCCACGACCAGCATTACGGAGAAGAGCTATTCGCTCGGGCTCGGCACCATGCTGGCGCGCGGCCGCGCGTCGTTCGACGTGGCGGGCATTCGCGCCATGCGGGACGCCGGCCCGGATCTGTCCGAATCGAGCACGACGCTCAGCATCGGCATTACCGTGCGACCGTGATCGGATGACCGACTTGGCCCCGCCGCCGGCCGACGCGCCGGTCATACTCGTTGCAGATGACGTTCCGGCAAACGTGGAGCTCTTGTTCGACCAGCTCCATGTTCTCGGATTTCGCGCCATCGCGGCCTACGACGGGCCCTCGGCGCTGGCGGTCTGCATCGATCAGATGCCTGACCTCTGCATTCTCGACGTCTCCATGCCCGCCGGAGACCTTGGCGTGGACGACCGGTCGGCCGGCTTCGAAGTGTGCCGTCGCATCAAGCGTGATTCGCGGACGGCCCGTATTCCGGTGATCTTCGTGACGGCGCTCAACGACACGACCGATCGTGTCAAGGCGATCGAAGCCGGCGGCGACGACTTTCTGACGAAGCCGCACAACCGGCTCGTGCTCGGCGCGCGCGTGCGCTCGCTCCTCAAGCTCAAGGCCGCCACCGACGCGCTCGAGGAAAGCCTTCGCAAGCAGAAGGAACTGGAGAAGGTCCGCGACGACCTCATGAAGATGATCGTGCACGACCTCAAGTCACCGCTCACGTCCATCATCGGCGCGATGGAGATGCTGATCGACGGCGACTTCGGCCCGCTCTCCAACGATCAGCGCAACGCTCTGGGCGAAGCGGAGAGCCGAGCGGGCGATCTGCTGGCCCTCATCGAGGATCTGCTCGAGGTCGCGCGGCTCGAGGAGACG
>JANYIN010000209.1 GCA_025362035.1 Gemmatimonadaceae bacterium
GAGATAGTCGCCGTACGCCCACGCCGGCACGTCTCGCCGCACGGGATCGATGAGCGCGATGCCCATCGCTTCAGCCTCCGCTCGACTGCGCGCGCCGACGTCCACCCAGAGTTGATCGACGTTCACCACGGCCGTGTCACCGCGATGTTGGCGGGCAAAGTGGCCATTGGGAATAGCCACGACGCCGGGCACGAGACCTCGGACCGTGCGGACGACTACCTGCTGCCCCTGATGCGACTGATCCCACAGCGGATGCACCGTGGGACTGCCGCCGCGATGCAGACGGAGGTAGCCGTCGGTGGTGATGGCGCTCACGACGTATCCGGTGTGATCGAGCGCGCACGCAATCACGCGGTGCGGTCGTCCACTGCCGACGGTCAGCGTCAGGTTACCCTGCGCGTCCGCGCGCCACCGTGGGTCGGTCCGCCTGATCTGGTCCGTCGCGACATGCTCGTCGCCTGGCGGCGCATCGAGTGCAATCCATTGGGCAAGCGCCCGCGAGCCTGGAGAATCCTGAGCGGCCAGCACGCCAGAACAAGCGAGCAGCATCGCCAGTCCGGTTGTGGCTGCCTGTCGTGTTGCGCCAAGCGTAACAGGCCCCGGCGTTCCAGTGACCTCCCATGAGGTGTCGGCGGACATGCGCATCTCTGCTGTTTGAAGGAGCTAAGGCTGGATGCCGCAATGTATTCCCTGCCCCGGCAGCGGCGCCATCGAGCACATCCGCGCAAACGGCGAGCGCCTGCGTCTCAACGCTGGAACAGGAGTACTGCACCGGAGTCCCGTTCTTCAGTTCGCCAACGTCGCGCACGCTGCGTACTCGGCACGTCCATTGCTTTTGGAGCGGCTTAGAATGCCCTGCCGTCGACCCTTCGCTCTCATGATGATTTCACGTACGCTCACGTCGGTTCGATCGTGAACCGGCACGCTATGCACGTCGTCCGCGCTGGCCTCGCGCTCGCGGCCATTTGGGCACTCCGGCGTCAGTTGGCCGGCCAGGGCTCGGATGCGTTGCTGCGGCAACTTCGGGCGTTCGGATGGCAGCATCTCGCCCTGGGTGGCGCTGCCGTTGCGGCGAGCTTCCTGGTGCTGGGTGCCGTCGAGCTTCTCGGCGTACGTCAGGCGGCATCGAGGAAGGCGGTGAGCCCGTTCACGGCCGTGGCCACGTCCTTCGTCGCGAATGCGTTGAGCCAGTCCATTGGACTCTCGGTCCTGACCGGGGCGGCCGTGCGCGCGCGCGTCTATGGTCGCATTGGACTCTCTGCTCCGGAGATTACGCGAGTCACCGCCTTCGTCACCATTTCGGCGACACTCGGCCTGATGGCGTGCGGTGCAGCCGCGATCGTCGGCGCGCGCGGACATCTGCTGCTGCCGACGGGAATCACCGTGGGCACGATCCCAATCGCCGCCCTACTGGTAACCGTCGTCGCCGCGTACTTCACATGGGCGGCTTTCGGTCGATCGGACGCCGTCGGCATGGGGCGCTGGACGCTGGCGCGACCGTCGGGCTCCATCGCGCTTTCGCAAACAGCGCTGTCCGCGGTCGACTGGGTGCTGACGGGGCTTGTGCTGTTCGCGTTCATCCCCGCCCAGGCGGGGCTTTCCTTTGGAGTGGTGCTCAGCGCGTATCTCATCGCGCAGGTGCTCGCGGTGACCAGTCACGTTCCAGCCGGGGCAGGAGTGCTGGAGGTGGTGACGGTCGGGCTGCTTGCTGGAGGTTCGCCGCGCGAGGTGCGCACCGCCGTGGTGGCGGCGCTGTTGATGTTTCGAGTGTGCTACTATCTCCTGCCGCTCGTGGCCGCCGTCGGGATTTCCGCCGTCTTCGAATGGCAGAGCCGTGCGTCCTCGCGTGGTGCGGCGGTGCTGCATGCTGGTTGAACCGGCCGGGCTCGCGCTGGGTGAGGCTCCGTTTGACGCAGCCAATGCCGCCGTCGCGGATGGCGTGACGTGGCTGATCGACAACGCGGCGGCCTACCCTGCGCTGCTCCAGGAGATCGGTGCGGCGACACACTCCATCTGCATCACGCAGTTGGCCTTCGATGCCGATTGCGCCGCTTACTTGCCCGACGGGTCGTCGGTACGACTCCTCGATGCATTGGTCGATGCCCATCGCGAGCGGAACGTGCGCGTGGCCATCCTGTTGAACGAAAGTCTGTTGCTCGACACCGCGACGCCGCTGCGGCGAGCGCTGAAGGAGCTTCGGGCCTCCACCATCGAGGTTCGAGGCGTCAATCACTTTCCCCAGCTATTGCACGCCAAGTTGTTGATCGTCGATGGGCGCGTGGCATTTCTTGTCGGGTCTCCGTTCGTGAACGGCTATTGGGACGACAGCGACCATCTGCCGACCGATGGGCGCCGCCCGCGAGGCGAGCTTGGAGGCCGCCCGCTCCATGATGTCACCGTGCGGCTGGATGGCCAGGCGGCCGGCGAGCTGTTGAGGCTGTTCGATGAATGGTGGAGCGAGCTGCCGGCATCCGACGACGCATCAACGCTCGTGTCGCCGCCCACCACCGATGTTGCTGATGTCGCTGCCGAGCCGAGCGCTATCCGTATCGCCCGCACAGCGCCGAAAAACACCTTGCGGCACCGCCCGCAGGGTCACACCGACATCCTGCGCGCGATGAAGCGCGGGATCGAGCGCGCCGAGAGACTCATCTATCTGGAACACCAGTACCTGAGTTCGCGGAAGATCATTCAATCGCTGTCAAATGCGCTGGAGCGATCACCAGAACTCGAAGTGATTGCGGTGCTGAACCAGAATCCCGACGTGACGGCCTATCGCGTCTGGCAGAACGACCGGCTCCTCGAAAGCGGGTTGCTGGATCATCCGCGCGTGGGACTCTTCACGCTATGGAGCGCGAGTGCGGGCACGGACGAGCGGCCCGCGGTGAATCAGGTGTTCGTGCACAGCAAGGTCATCGTCGCCGACGATGTGTGGGCAACGGCGGGGAGCGCGAATGCAGACGGGGTGTCGCTGCATTCGTACGGTAGCGATTTCGCGAGCCGCATTGGCGGACGTGTCTTCCGGAACGTCCGCAACTTCGACGTGAACATCGTGATCGCCGCCGACGACCCATGTTCGGCATCGTGGGTGAACGACCTTCGCGCGCAACTATGGCGCGAGCATCTTGGTGGGTCGCTCGAAGACACATACGACATCGCGCCCGGCTGGGTGAATCGCTGGCGCGCCCGAGCCCAGTCGAACGTTGAAGCACTCAATGTCTGGGCACACACTGCGGAGGTGGCGCGCCACGGCAGCTTCGTGCTGCCCTACAGCACATCCTCGCGACCGTCGCGGCAACTCGAGGCAATGGGCGTGCATGGGGCGCGCGATCTGGACCTCCGCTATTCCCCAGGCTGGCTCGAGGTGCATTGCAGCCCGAACTGGATCCGCAACATGTTCGCTTGAGGCGGAGCGATCCCGTGTCACCAAACGCGCCAACGGATCCCGTGATCGTGAACGAAGCGTTTCGCTCGTTCGTGGAGCAGCCCTCCTTTTCGTGCCTGGCTGGCAAGGGCGTGGTGCATCGCGGCGCGTATGCGATCGGAACCTACGGCGTTCTCGGCTCGCAGCGTTCAACGGCGCGACTGTCGCGCGACCTCGCCGCTTTCCTGGACGGCCCCCCGAGCGACCCGATGGATTTCCGTTCGTACGTCGCCGTGTTCACGCACACGGCCGCCGACGACGAGGATCGGTTCGAGGAGCTCCTCTGGCGGCAGCTACAACGCCTGCACGATGCTGATGACAGCGCCGCTCCGTGGGATGGGGGGGTGAGTGACGATCCCGAAGATCCTGCATTTTCGTTCTGTTTCGCCGGCGTGGCGCTCTTCGTCGTGGGGTTGGCCGCGTGCAGCTCGCGCATCACACGACGCTTCAGATGGCCCGCGCTGGTCTTCAACCCGCATGACCAGTTTCACCGCCTCCGAGAAACACAGCGGTTCGAGCGCGTGAAGCAGGTGGTTCGGGAGCGCGAGATGGCGCTCCAGGGAAGTCTCAACCCGAATCTCGCGGATTTCGGGGAACGGTCCGAGGCCCGACAATACTCCGGGCGGCGTGCCGAGGACGATTGGCAATGTCCCTTCCACCGCACGCAATGACCACTCGACGCACGACGCGACTTCCGCCACAGACCGGGACGGCACTCGTCGTGCCGCGAGGCGGCATGCTGAAGATCATCGATCCGATTGGTGAACAGGTGTCCGACGTCACTGCCTTCTCGCAGGACGATCACCGCGAGTGGCTCTCTTCCGGCCGCACGATCGACTATGCGAACACGATCTACGTGACCGCGGGCCACACGTTGTATTCCAATCGCAGTCGGCCCATGTGGACCATCCTGGAAGACACTGTGGGGCGTCACGATTTCCTGTTGACCCCCTGCAGTCCGGAAACCTTCACCATCATCTACAAGACGAGCGCCCATCACCCTAGCTGCTTTTCGAATCTCGTCACGGCACTCGCGCCGTTCGGCATAGCTCCGGACGCGATTCCGACCACCTTGAACGTTTTCATGAACGTCGAAGTCCGGGCGTCGGGCGAACTCGCCATCCTGCCGCCGCGCTCGCGAGCCGGCGACTACGTGGTGCTACGCGCCGAGATGGACCTCATCGTGGGGCTGACGGCGTGCTCGGCGGAACTCTCGAACAACGGCACGTTCAAGCCAATCGACTTCGAGGTGTGGATGCCCGATGCCCCGTCGCTCACGCACGCGCATGACGGGCGCGAAGCTGATGCATCGGCGTAGCGGCGTGGCGCAACAGTCGGCCGCGATACCGGACGCCGCCGAACAGCGCGCGCGAGCCGAGCGCCATCCAACTGCAGATCGCGCGCTCCGCCAGCCACGCTGGTGCAAACCACGACGTGCGGGCCGGAAAGACTCGCGTGCCGTTGCCCTTGCGTCGGCCGACTTCCGCCATCAGGACGGCGACCGCGGCAAGCGCGAGCGACGGGAGTGCGCCGTACACCGGCGTGGCGAGGATGAGCGCGGGCAGCAGCGCCAGCTGGACGAGCATGCGACCGGGACGCGCGAATTCGTCGTACGCCTGCCGCACGCGCTGCGACCAGAAGTGCGCCGCGGTGGACGGGCGTCGCGCAACGAACAGGTCGAGCGGCACTTCCTCGCGTCCGCCAGCGGCTCGCACGGTGCGAACGAGTTCGAGATTTTCGAACATGGCGCGCCCATCGTAGCCATGCGTCTCGAGGATCGAGCGGCGAACGCCGAGCGTACCGGGCCAATCACCCCCCGAAACGCGATTGAGGAGCATGCGGCCGGAGTCCCAGGCGGCATGCCACGGGAGGGGTGCGAAGTAATTCTGCGGCCTCACGACGTCGCACCGGACCAGTATTTCGTTCATGCGCGCAAGCGCCTGCGCATCGTAGCGCACGTCATCGTCGGCAACGATCACATGCTCGCTGGACGCATGACGAAGGCCCGTCAGGACACCGCCCACCTTGCCCATGGGGGTAACGAGGTCGGGCGCGGGCGACATGTGCCGGGCGAACGCGCCCCAGGCGCGCGCGTGGTGGGCGAATACGTCAGGCGGCGACGCATCCACGATGATCGTCTCGGCCCGCGGGGCCAGCCAGCGAAGGTAGCCGGTGAGATCGCTTGCCACGAGCGACTTTTCGCTGCGCAGTGGAAGGATGTACGAGCAGGGGGGCGGTATACGGTGCATGCGTGCCGGAAGCGCAACAGCCGTACCCAATGGCACAGGTGGCGACATGTCGGAACCTGAGGGTTTGGGGGATGTGCCTGCGCCAGTGATGCGGGCGCAGCTGCACCGGATGGCGGATTGGGTCGCCGATTACCGCGAGGGAATCGAGCGTCGCCCGATCGTGCCGCGTCTGCGCCCCGGCCAGGTCACTGCCGGATTCCCATCACGAATGCCGGAACGCGGCATACACGTCTCCCAGGTACTGGACAGCCTCGACCAGTTGGTGATGCCCGGTATCGTGCATTGGGGCCATCCCAGATTCCTCGGCTACTTCGGCAGTACGAGCAACGGGCCTGCCTTGCTCGGCGAAATTGCCGCGGCGGCGCTGAACGTGAGCGCGATGACGTGGAAGACGTCGCCTGCAGCCACAGAACTGGAAACGGTCGTCCTCGGGTGGATGCGCGATCTCATCGGGCTGCCGAGCGGACTCTTCGGCGTGGTATACGACACGGCGTCCGTGGCGGTGGTGCATGCGCTCGCGGCGGCGCGCGAACGCGCCCTCGGCGACGTCCGCGGCGAAGGCCTGCTGGGACGACCCACGGCGCCCGTGCTTCGTGTCTACGCCTCCGATCAGGCGCACAGTTCGCTCGAGAAGGCGATGGTGCTGCTCGGTCTTGGCGAACGCAACGTTGTTCGCATCGCCAGCGATGATGCTTTTCGAATGGATCCGGCCGCGTTGCGCCGGGTCATGAGTGCCGATCGCGAGCGCGGTCTTCGTCCGTTCGCCGTCGTGGCGACGGTGGGTTCCACGTCCACCGCGAGCGTCGATGACGTGCTCGAGATGGGTGGCGTGTGTCACGAGTTCGACGCCTGGCTGCACGTGGATGCGGCGTATGGAGGCGCCATGGGCGCGCTGCCCGAGGGTCGGTGGGTCATGCGGGGGATGGAGCGCGCGGACTCGGTGGTGTTCAATCCCCACAAATGGCTGTTCGTCCCTCTGGACTTCAGCGCGCTCTACCTGCGCGATCCGGTGATTCTGCGGGATACGTTCGCCAGGACGCCGGAATACCTGGAAGGCGACGCGTCATCGCCAGGAGCCGACGGCCAGCAGGCCATCGACTATATGGACTACGGCGTGCAGTTGGGACGTCGCTTTCGTGCGCTCAAAGCCTGGATGGTGTTGAGTACGTTCGGGCGCGAGGGCATAGTGTCCCGGATTCGTGAGCATTGCCGCCTGGCGGCGAGCGTGCGCGTGCTCGTGGAGGACACCGAGGGCTTCGAGCTCGCCGCACCCGTGACGATGGCGGTGGTGTGCTTCCGGTACTGTGCCACGGGCATGTCGGCCGAAGACGCGGATGCCGTCAATCGCCGCATCGTCGAGCGCATCAATGGGTCAGGCGCGGCGTACCTCACGTACACTACGTTGCGCCAGCGCGTGTGCATGCGCATCGGCTTCGGCAACATGCAAACGACGGAAGATCACGTGAGAGACGTGTGGCGCCTCATCCTTGCGGAAGTGGGGCGACTGTCATCGTCGGACACCAGCCCACCGACCTCCGCCACGATCTCGTAGGATCGCTTCCGCGCCTCGTGATCGTGGACGTTGGCGGTGACGATCAGTTCGTCCGCCTGGGTGATCGAACGGAACTCTGCCAGCTTTCGCCGCACCGTGTCCGGTCCGCCCACAATCGCCAGGCGCAGCGTGTGCTCTACGCCGAACCGCTCGCGCGGCGTCCAGATCGCGCACATGTCGTCCACTGGTGGCTGTAGCATGATGGGCCGTCCCCGCTGCAGCGCGATGAACTGCTGCTGCAACGACGTGAAGAGACGCTGCGCCTCCAGGTCCGTATCAGCAGCCACGATGCTGACGGCCGCAATGGCGTAGGGCGCGCCAAGCGAATCCGACGGTTGAAACCCTTTTCGATACAGCTGCATCGCATCCAGGAGTTGGTCCGGCGCAAAGTGCGACGCGAACGCAAACGGAAGCCCCATCGCCGCGGCGAGTTGCGCGCTGTATAGGCTCGACCCGAGGAGCCACACGGGAACGTGCAGGCCCGTTCCGGGAACGGCGCGAATGGCCTGCCCCGGCTCGGCGTCTCGGAACAGTGCAATCAAATCAGCGACGTCCTGCGGAAACGTGTCGGCGCCGCCCTGATCCCGGCGCAACGCGTGCATCGTCCGCTGATCCGTGCCCGGCGCACGCCCGAGTCCGAGATCGATCCGGCCCGGATAGAGCGACTCGAGCGTTCCGAACTGCTCGGCGATGACGAGAGGTGAATGGTTGGGAAGCATGACACCGCCCGATCCCACGCGGATTCGCTCCGTGCCGGCGGCGACGTAGCCGATCACCACCGACGTCGCCGCGCTGGCGATGCCCGGCATGTTGTGGTGTTCGGCCAACCAATACCGTTTGAATCCCAGCCGCTCCGCGTGCTGCGCGAGGTCCAGCGTGTTGCGCAGCGCGTGCGCAGCATCACTGCCCGCGACGACGGGAGCAAGATCGAGGACCGAGAGCGGAATCATGGGGGTGACCAAGTAAGACCCCGGTGCCTCACCCGGTTCCCACGGCAATCAGGCTGAACGACTTCCGATCGCTACCCGCCTCGCACGAAATGGAGCACGATCGCGATGATGGCGACAACGAGCACCAGATGAATCACGCCTTTGGTCACCTTGAAAAACGCGACGCCCATCAGCCACAGCACGAGCAGGATGCATCCAGCGATAATCAGCATAACGCCTCCTCCGGTTCACGACCGACATCATGGAGTATGCAAGCCGGCGGTCATATCCGGAATTGGCCGGATCCGGCGTGGATCAGGTGGGGTTTCAGCTCAGGGGACGAGGCGCGGCCGAGCAGCCAGCGGACCAGGTTCGGGTGGACGCGGCAGCTTTTCATCGCGCTGCGCCGCCAGCCAGGCGAAGCTCGCCACCACCGCCGAGTTGAACTTCATGTCATCCGGCTGAAGACGCTCGTACACATCCTGATTCGTATGGTGGGTGAGGTTTCCGTAGTCCAGCGGATCCTGGATGAACTGGAAGCCCGGCAGCCCGACGCCGATGTACGACAGGTGGTCGGTACCGCCGGTGTTGCTGATCGTCAGCGTCCTCATGCCGACGTCCTTGAACGGGGTCATCCACGCGTCGAATACGGGCCGCTCGGCCTCGATGCCCTGGAGATACACCCCGCGGATCTTGCCGCTTCCGTTGTCCACGTTGAAGTACGCCGCGAGCTTGCCGTGTTCGTCGGTGGGATGGAATCCCAGCGTGTCCCGCGCGCCGAAGTGCTGCTTCACGTACGCGAGGGAGCCGAGCAGTCCCTCTTCTTCTCCTGTCCACAGGGCGATGCGGATGGTTCTCCGTGGATTGAGACCAAGCGACTTGATGAGGCGCATCGCTTCGAGCATGACGCCGGAACCTGCGCCGTTGTCGGTCGCGCCGGTGCCCGAGTGCCACGAATCGAAGTGTGCGCCGATCATCACGACTTCGTCCCTCAGTTGCGGATCGGTGCCGGGAATTTCGCCGATGATGTTGAACGACGAAGTGTTCTCCGGATAGAACCGGTTCCGCATGTCCAGCTGGAGCGTCACTGGAATCTTTCTTTCCATCATGCGGCCGATGCGACCGTAGGACTCCTGCGCGACGTGCACGGTGGGCACGCGCGGCGCGCCCTTGGCACGCGACGCACCGTTGTTTGTGCCGATGTCGCCGCCGTTATGGTTGGCGTCCGCGAGCATGATCGCCGCCACGCCCTGCTGCTCGAGCCATCGGAGGGTGGTCGTGTCAGCAATGGAAACGCCACCGCCGCGGCCGCCGCGGCCACCAAGCGGAACGCCGGTGCGCGCCGCGAGCGAAACCGCAGCGGTGGAGTCGCGAAGGTGCTGCGTCTCACAGACTGCCGACAGCACGGGCGCCGGCCCGCCGCCACCACGACCACCGCGGCCCCCCCCAGGAGCCGCCGGCGGCGCATCCGCCAATATCGCCAGCGCGGAGTCGGACAAGCGTGTCGCGGAGGGAGTGAACGCATTCACCGGACGGCTCAGCGGCGCCGTCAGCATGAGAAACGCGTGCTTCAGCCTGCCCGCATATTTCTCCTTCAACTCGTCGGAGCACCCCGCCTGGACGAGCACCGGTTGTCCGGTGACAGTCCCCTTGGTGCCCGCGGACCACGCCTGCGGCACCGCTTGCACGATGAAGGGAACGGCACCCTTCGCGTTGAAGGCGAAGTACTCACTCTCCCATCCGAGTCCGGCCGGCGTATCCCACTTCTCCTGGTGAACGTTCGCGAGACCCCAGCGCTTCATCTCCGTCATGGCCCAATTGCCGGCGCGCGCCGCATTCGGCGACCAGGTCAGACGCGGTCCATAGACGTCGGAGAGCCAGCTCATGATGTCCATGACCTGTCCCCGGCTCGCTTCTTCAGACTTGATGCGCTCTACTGTCGCGAGATCGACCTTCTCCTGCGCGGCGATCGGCGGCGTGATACCGAACAGCGCCGCGACCAGCAGCGCGCGACAGTGTCTCTCGAAGTTCAAGCGTGGCATGGCGGCGCTGAAGGGATGTTGGTGCTGTGATTCCACACTGGCGAGTACGGACAGAGTGGGTATGACGTTGCGTTCCAGGCCGTGAATTGCTCGCCGACGGCGGCATAAGTCACATCTAGTACCCGACCGATACCTTCGTATAGATGAACCGCCCGTTGAAGCCGAACGGCGAGATTCCGGCGTACGGAAAGACGCCGAAGTTGGAGGTTCCGCCGTTTTCAGTGCCCGGCGTGACGCTGCCGTCGTTGTTGTTGCGATCGGGATAGACGTCGAAGACGTTGTCCGCCCCCACACTCACCGCGTAGCGCCGAATTTTGTACGTCAGGCTGAGGTCCGTGATCCATTTCGCCGAGAAGGTCTGGTCGAGCGGACCGAACGCGTTTGACGGAGCGGTTCCGAATGACGTGACTTCACCGAACCGCTGGCCGCGCAGCAGTACTCCCAGCCCGCCAACGTTGTAGTTGCCCGTGAGAATCAGGGTGTTCTCCGGATTCCCCATCTCGATGCGGGCCTGTTCGACGCGGTCGAAGAGTGAGCTTTTCAGCCCGGAAAGGTTCGTTGGAAGCGTGTCCACGCGCGTCACGCGCGTCCGATTGTGGTTGTACGCCGCGCTGAGCTGCAGCACGCTGCTGCTGGACACGGTCAGACCGTAATTGAGGATTGCGTCGTATCCGTGCGTCTTGGTGTCGATCGCGTTCGTGAAGTAGCGGCCGCCCTGCACGCCGGTGATTCCGATGCTCGCGAGCGCCGCCGACGCTGCGGCTCCCGTGAAATTGTTGGAGAGGACGATCCGGTCGGCGATCTCGATGTAGTAGTAGTCCACGGTCAGCGAGAGGCTTCTGATGGGTTCCGCGGCGAAACCGACGCCGTAGTTGTGCGATTTCTCGGCCTTCAGGGGACTCGCGCCGAGCGCTCCCGCCTCCGGCGAGCTGGCCGGAAAGGTCTTGATGTCGAACGGCACCCCCCCAACGAAGTTCGTGGCGGTCGAGGAGAAGTACTCCTGCATCAGCGAGGGGGCGCGGAAACCCGTGCTGACCGCGCCGCGCAGCGCCAGGCCGGGCACCAGCTGATAGCGGGCAGACAACTTCCCGGTAGTCGTCGAGCCGAAGTCGCTGTAGTGCTCGTACCGGCCCGCCACGTCTACGAGCAACGCCGGGGTCAGGTCGGAAGAGAAGTCTGTGTAGAACGCCGCGTTGTTGCGGGAGTTCGACCCTGCATCGCCCTTCTTTGCGCCGCTGTCACCCTTGAAGCCTGGAAACACCTGCGAGCCAGGCGCAGCCGCACGTGTGGTCGGCGCTCCGTTCGCATCGAGGACCTTGAATCCGCCGTTGCGCCACGAGTCGTACTCTCCCGCCGCGATCTCGTAGGTGTCCGCCCTGAATTCGGCGCCGGCCGCGACGTTCACGGGAAACGGCAGTGCCGCGCCGAGATCGCGGTTCACGTCCAGGCTGGTGGTGCTCTGGTGGAATTTCAGTTTGCCGGCATCGAATTGAATGGGTGAGGACGGACCCAGCGAGGCGTTGGCGGTGTTCTTGATCGTGAAGCCGAATTGGTCGCTTCCGTAGACGGAGCCGAGATCGTAGTTCCATCCGTCCATCTTGCCCTTCAACCCGACCGCCGCGGAGCCGTCGTAGATGTCCGATGCGATGAGCGGAAGGAACCCGTTCGGATAGAGATTGCGCAGGGTACGGTCGTCCAACGGGCGCCGCCAGAAGCCGGCGGACTCGCCGTGGCGTTTGCTCAATCCGCCGAAGCTGTAGAAGTCGGCGGACCCCAAGGCCGTGCCGCCGTTCCAGAAGCCCTGGAGATCGTGCGTGGAGGCATCCCCCTGCCGATGATCAATGCGGCCGGGCGTCGGAAGTCCCGGCTGCGTTTCGCGCGAGTCGCCGGCGAAATACTGCTGACGCAGATCGGGGAGTGTCCGGTTGGTATTGCCGCGATCGCGCAGCTCTCCAGAGAGGTGCAGGAAGCTGCTCTCGCCGGAGGTCCAGCCATAGTCGAGCGCCGACTGCAGCACCTTTCCGTCGTGCGCCGCGATCTCGCCGACCTGACCAGGGAATGGCGTGAGATTGTCGGCGCGATTGTACGTCGTGACGTCTTCGCCAACGGTGGTACGAGCTTCGCCGTTCGCACCCTGCTTGAGGACGATGTTCACCACCCCGGCGATCGCGTCGGAGCCGTACTGCGCCGCGGCGCCGTCTCGGAGGATTTCGATGTGATCGATCATGCTCGATGGAATGGCATTGAGATCCACCGGCGCCGAGCCGCGACCGACGAATCCATTCACGTTCACGAGGGCGCTGTTGTGGCGTCGCTTGCCGTTTACGAGCACCAGTGTCTGATCGGGTGCGAGTCCACGCAGCGTCGCTGGACGGACGTGGTCTGTACCGTCACCGATGGACGTGCGCGGAAAATTGAAGCTCGGCGCCACGGCCTGGATCATCTGGGCCGTTTCCGTTCGTCCGGTCGCCTTGATTTCAGCGGCCGAGAGCACGTCGATTGGCGCGGGGGCGTCGATGACCGACCGTGCTTCGCCGCGCGTGCCGAGCGTGGAAATCACTTCGAGCGTGGCAATGCTCTTGTCGAGCGAGAAGTTCACCGTCGCCATGCCGCCGGCGGTGACCGACACCGAATCGCGCGACGCCGCAAAGCCGACCGCGCGCGCGCGAATCTCGTAGCGACCCGTGGGCACGTTGAGACGATACGTGCCGTCTGGGCGGGTCTGGGCGCCACGGCCGGCTCCCGAGACGACCACCGATGCGCCGGCGACCGCTTCACCGTTGGCCGTCACGCGACCGGAAATCGAGCCGGTCGCGCCCTGGGCCAGCAGCGCGGAGGGGAGCAGGACGAGCGCCGCCGCGCACCAAAGCGCGCGGGCAAATGACGTGGTGACGTCTGGCATACACGTTCTCCAGGTGGTGGGGACCTGTTCGATCAACACTGCCGATGTCACGAACGCACCCCGCGAAGCGCCGCGGCGTCACGTTCGAGGCACTGCTGCAGCAGAGCCTTACCCAGGATTTGTCGTGCCCACTATCCGTCCAGCGTCGCTGACGATGGGGAGCGTGAACCGAAAGGTCGTGCCCGTGCCGGGCGCGCTCACGATTTCCACGCTCCCGCCGTGTTTGGCGACGATCCCTTTCACGATGAACAGGCCGAGCCCGGCGCCCGCGCGCGAGGACTGTGTCGCCTGCCAGAATCGATCGAACAGATGCGGCAGATGCTCCGCGGCAATTCCAGCGCCGTTATCGGTAATCTCGAATACGACATGGTCGCCACGTCGAGTGCCAAGCACGGACACGGAGCCCCCGCTGGGCGTGAACTTGACCGCGTTCCCTACCAGGTTTGAAAACACCTGACCGATCCGACTTCGGTCAGCGGCCACCGGCGCGTCGGGTCCGGTCCACGCGTGCACGAAGGTGAGCCCCTTCGCCAGCACGATCGGCTCCTGCTCCAGCACCGCGTCGTTCAACAGCAGCTCCGCGCTAGCGGGCGCATGCTCGACCGCCAGCGTGCCCGCATCGATGCGCGACACGTCGAGCAGGTCCTGGATGAGCGCGTTCCCGCGCCTCGTCGCACGCCGAATGATCTCCAGCTGCGGAATGATCGGCACCTCGCCGCTGCTGGGTGTGGCAAGGACGTCCAGGAGAAAGGAGGCGCTCATCTGGATCGTGTTCAACGGGTTTCGCAAATCGTGCGAGACGATGGCCAGCACGTCGTCGCGCGCGCGGGTGGCCCGTTGCGCTTCGCCGTACAACAGGGCGTTGTCCACCGCCAGCGCGGCGCGGCGGGTCAGGTCCTCGAGGAGCAGCAGATCTTCCGGCGCGTGCACCCGGGATTCCGCCAGCAGGAACTGGAGCACGCCCAGCACGCGGTCCCGTGCCACGAGCGGCACCGCCACATGAAGGTACGGGCCCGACGAACGGAGCGCCGCCGCGAATACCTCATCGCGCGCGACATCGGCGAGACTCGCGTCACTCGAGCGTGGAATCTCCTGTGTCGTCCGCTGCTCCATGGCCTCGATCACGGCGGCCGACGAGCATTGCACGGGCCGCGTCGCGGCATCGCCTACCGTCACGGCGGCCGCGCCATACACGGCGTGCGCGATGTCCACGCGGCACAGCTCACCTTCGTCATCGAGCAGATCGGCCGCGCAGACGTCAGCGATGCGCGGCACGGCGAGCTGCGCGAGCTCGCGCAGCACCTGATGCGCGTCCAGCGACGACGAAAGGAGCTCCCCGGCCTCTGCCAGAAAGCGCGCGCGGCGCTCCGCCTCCCGCACAGCTTCCCCCGTGCGCGCGAGATCCGAATAGCTGGACACGAGCAACTCCAGGATCTGCTCCTTCGTCGCGCGGATGGTGAAGGGCGTGCCGAGGAGGTCGAGCGTCACGGGTTTCGGACGGATGGCGCGCGGCTCGCTCGCGCGCGCGAGCACCTGGCGTAGCCGCGTGAGCAACCACTCGGGCGTGTACGGTTTGGTGACGTAGTGATCGGCGCCGGCGGCCAGCCCACGCACGATCGCCAGCGGATCGCTCAGGCTCGTGAGCAGCACGATCGGCACGTCGTCCCATTCCGGGAGCGAGCGAATGCGGCGCGCCAGGTCGTAGCCGTCCATGCCGGGCATTACCACGTCGCTGAGGACGAGATCAAAGCGGTGGGTCCCGATGGCGTCGAGGGCCTGTTCCGCACTCCGCGTGACGGTCGTTGCGTAGCCAGCCTGCGTCAGAAGATCGGCGAGCGCGGCGGCCTGCGTGGCGCTGTCTTCCACGATCAGGATTCTCGCGCCGAGGCTGGCGCTCATTTCGCCAGCTCCATGAGTTGGCCCGCGATTTCCGACACACTCAATACTTCGGTCACCACGCCGGCGCGCACCGCCTCGCGCGGCATGCCGTAAATCACCGACGATGCCTCGTCCTGCGCGATGACGTGGCCGCCCGCCTCATAGGCGAATCGCAGTCCGGCCACGCCGTCGTCTCCCATGCCGGTGAGAATGACGCTCACCGCCGCCGCGCCAAGCGCGGCCGAGATGGAGCGAAACAGGTAGCTCGCGGAGGGACGAAACGACCCCGTCGGCGGCGCGACGTCCAACAGGAGCCTCGGTGCATGATCCTCGCCGAGCCGGATGCCGAGGTGCCGATCATCGGGTGCGACATACACCGTACCCGGCAGCGCGAGTTCGCCAAACGTCGCGATGCGCACGTGCATCCGGGTGGCCCCGCCCAGCCAGTGCACGAGGCCCGGCGTGAATCCATGCGCGATGTGCTGCACGACCAGGATGGGAAGAGGGAAAGATCGCGGCAGGTCGGCGAGTATGGTCTGCAGCGCCGCGGGGCCGCCGGTGGACGCGCCGATGGCCACGAGACGCGGCGCCGCCGCGCCCCTGCTCCGCGGCGACGAGGGCCGGACGTGCCGCATGGGGACGCTCGGGGAGCCGGCGGTGTGTCGCCGAACCACCTTCACGCCCGCCAATGCTCGCACCATGTTCACGAGGTGTCGTTGATCCGCCGCCTCCGCCGAGATGGACGGTCCTTCCGGCTTGGGCAGTACGAGCAGTGCGCCGGCGCGCGTGGCCTCCAGCGACAGCTCCACGTCGCCCACGCGCGACGACGACGACACGATGATAATGGGCGTGGGCGTCCGCGTCATTATGTCTTGCGTGGCCAGCAGGCCGTCGAGCACCGGCATCTGGATGTCCATCGTGACGACGTCGGGTGCAAGCCGCTCTGCCATGTCCACCGCTTCGCGGCCGTTGCGCGCCTCGCCGACCACGCGGAGATCCGGCTCCGCGGACAGCAGCGCGACGATCAGGGCGCGGGCGGTGGCCGAGTCGTCGGCAACGAGAACGCGGATCATCGCACGTCCTGGCGGCCGATCAACAGCCGCACGGTGTCGAGCAAGGCGTCCTGATCGAAGCTGGACTTGGCGACATACGCATCCGCTCCGGCTTCCAGCCCGCGGGCGCGATGCGCGGGCTCGTCCAGCGACGTGACGAGAATCACGGGCAGTGCAGCGGTGGCGGGGTTGGCGCGAATGCGCACGCACAGCGCGATGCCGTCGAGGTGCGGCATCTCGACGTCACTGACCACGAGCGCATACGTGGACCGCTCAAGCATCCGCCACGCCTCGGCGCCGTCCACGGCGGTGGCGACGTCATACCCGGCGGCCGCGAGCACACTCTGCTCGAGCGTGCGCGAGGTGATGGAATCGTCCACGACCAGGATACGCTCGCGGGGGGCATTCACGTGCTTGCCGAGTGCCGATGCCAGTGGCACGTCCGCGGTGCGCGCCGCCTGCGCGAGCAGGGACGGCACGCCCAGAACGAGGACCAGCTCGCCCGTGCCCATGATCGACACGCCCACCGTGGCCGCCGCGGCTTCGACGCCAACGTGCTCCAGGGGGCGTATCACGAGTTCGCGCTCGTCGAGCAGTTCGTCCACCGTCACGGCCACACGCTGGTCGGTGGCTTCGAGCATCACGACTTGCGCCCGATCTCCCAACTCCCCACTCCGGTACGGCGGCCCGAGCAGCGCCGCCAACGGAACCAGCGAAACCGGTGAGCCGGCGCCGATCATCACGTCGCGGCCGTCCACGCGCCGAAGCGTCTGCGTCCGGACCGCGCTCACGCGGCTGACGAACGCGCTGGGGATGGCCACCATCACCCCGCCGACCGCCACCACCACCGCGCGCAGCGTCGCGATGCTCAGCGGGACTTCCAGCACGAACGTGGTGCCGTGTCCGGGCTCGGACTGAACGTCGGCGGTACCGCCAAGGCGCACGGCGCACTCGCGAACGATCCCCAGCCCCACGCCGCGGCCTGACAGCGTCGTCGCGGCCTCTCGCGTGGAGAGTCCGTCGTCGAAGATCGTCCGCGCGAGCGCGCTCGCGCTGATCGGCACAGGGCTTCCGCGCCGCTCCAGCGCACGCCGAATGGAGGAGAGGTCGAGTCCGCCTCCGTCGTCGCTGACCGACAGCCGCAGGCGGTCGCCACGCAGCGATGCGGCGATGCGGATCTGTCCTTCGGGCGGCTTGCCGGCAGCAGCGCGCACGGCAGGCGTCTCGATGCCATGATCCACGGCGTTCCGCAGGAGATGCAGCAGCGGCTCACGCAGTGCTTCGATCACCACGCGGTCGGCCTCGATCGATTCACCGAGGGTCGTGACTTTCACCTGCTTCCCAACGTCGCGCGCGACATCACGTGCCGCGCGCTCCAGCGTATCGGTAAGATCCCTGAGTGGCCGTTGGCGGAGGTTGCGCAGCGGACCCTCCAGACGCGCAGACGTAGACGCCAGCGCGCGCGCCTGCTCGCCTGCTCTGTGCGTGAGGCGACCGAGCTCGCCGTCCAATTCCCGAAGTCCGTCGTCGTCCCCTGGTCGCAACCGCGCCTGGAGCCTGGCCCGCAACGCACGGACTTCGGTGGCGTGATCACCCATGGCCGTTGCCAGCACGGCGATCTCACCCGCCGCCGCCGTGATGGCATCGGCTTGGTGCACGCCGAGACGAACCTGATCCTCGCGCGCGACACGTTCTTCTGTCGAACGTCGCTGTCGCTCCGGCGGTGACGGTTGCGGCGCACTGGCAGGCGGAACGGCAGGTACGATGACTGCGGGCGCCGCGCCAGGAATCGCGCGAGTCGCGCCAATCCCGCGCCGTGCGCGCTGTAACAGAAGCGTGAGAGGCGCCGCAACGACCGGCTCGCCGGCACTCAACCGCTCCCGTGCACCGGCAAACGCGTCATGCGCTTCGAGCAGCAGCGCGAGCTGGGCCTTGTCGAGCGGCGCGCCCGTGTCACGGGCACGCACCAGATCTCCTTCCAGCGCGTGGCTCACCTGCTCGATGAGCGGCACGCCCGCGGCACGCGAGGCACCCTTCAGCGTGTGCATCACACGGAAGATGGCGCGCAGGTGCTCAGGATCGGCAGAATCCTGCTGCAGCGCCTCCAGCGCAGCGTGCATCTGCCCGAGCTGCTCCTCGAGCTCCTCCGCGAAGATCGCGCGCAAGCGCCCCGCGAGCGCGTCGTCCGCCATCAGTTGGCCGTCTCGCACGGGGGATTCACGCTCGGGCCTGCACGCCCACGAGATTCACCAGGCGGTGGCCGAGCTCATTGAGGTTCTGCGCGGCCAGCTCGGATTGATGCGTGGCGGCGAGGCTCTGCTGGGTGGCGTCGTGAATGTTGCCGATCGCCTGTCGGATCTGGTCCATGCCAAGCGCCTGCTGTCCGGCCGACGCGCCAATCTGGGCCGCGGCCTGCGCTGATTCGTCGACGACGATGGCCAGTTGCGTAATGATGTCTCCGGCCTGCTTCACCTGCTTCATCGCCGCCTCGGTCTGCTTGCTGCCCTGCTCCGTGGCCATCACTGCCGCGCTCGTCGCGCGTTGAATGTCCGCGAGCAGACGACGCACCTGTCCGGTGGACTCCTTCGCTTCACCCGCGAGCGACTTGATCTCGGCGGCAACGAGCGCGAAGCCGCGGCCGTGCTCCCCGGCCCTGGTGCTCTCCACCGCCGCATTCAGCGCCAGCAGCTTGGTCTGCTCGGCGATGTCACTCACGGTCGTGGTAATCTCGCCAATGCTCTGCGCCTGCTGCGCGAGACTGACGATGGCCTTGGCCATGGCCTCGACCTGATCCTGCACGAGTTGCATCGCGGCAATGGACTCCTGCACGGACTTGCGGCCTGCGCGGCCCGCATCCGAGGCGCGCTGCGCGGCCTCGGCCACCGTTCGCACCCGCTGTGCCGATTGCGATGCCGTCTGCGCGACTTCGTCCACCGTCGCCACCGTCTCCGTGACCGCGGCCATCGATTCGTTCGTACCGGCCGCCTGTTCCGTGGTTGCTGCGAGGATCTCCGCCGTGCTGGTGGAGATGATCGCGGCCGTCTCCCGTAGCGGGCGATTGATGGACCGGCTCAACAGGCCCGCCCCGATGATGCCGAGAACGAGCGCGAACACCGCGCCGCCGAGTACGGACACGCGAGCCCGATCGGATTGCGACATTCCGATCTCGGCGAGCGAGTCGCCGCGCTGCTGTGCTTCCATGATGACCGCGCGGGCAATGACGTCGAGCGAGTCCCGTAGCGGCTGGCTCCGCTCGGCGCGAATCCGCGTCGCGTCGTCCCGGCGCCCCGCCGCCGTCGCGCTCGCCGCCGCGTTCAGCGAGGCCACCCACTTTCCCAGCAGCAGGTTCGTGTCCGTCCACCGGGCACGCATTTCAGGGGTCGGCGACTTCTGCTGCAGCGACGCGATGATCTGTTTCGCGAGTGCGATGGAGCTGTCGCGCGCGCGGAGGTCTCGCTCGCCGTTGTCGAGCATGTACCGCAAATGCTCGACGTTGGCACCCCTCAGCTCCGACTCGGCCCGAAGGGCCGGAGCCACCAGGTCGCGCCTGGCTGCCATGGCCTCCTCGTACGATTGCGCCGTGTTGGCCAGCGCCCTCGATCCCAGGATGGCCACAATCAGCAGGAGCACGAGCTCGAGTGCGAGCGCGAGCGTGATCCGTCGCGACACGGTGAACTTCATTTCATCCTCGTTCGATCGGGGAGGCGGGCGCCGCGTTGCGATGCCCGCGAATCAGTGCGTCTACATCCAGCACCACCATCGCGTCGTCCGTCATACCAACCGCTTTGACGGCACGACCTGGCGCACCCATCGGATTGATCGACGCGCGATCGATCCGCATGACGTCATCCACGCCGTCCACCAAAACGGCCACCTCCACTCGTCGAGCGTCGCCGAGCACGACGAAACGCGACTCGGCGCCGGATTCCGGCGATGCGGCGTCGAGCGTGAGCACCGTCAACGGCCGTCCGCGCCATACGGTCACACCGTATACCGGGGCGGTGGCGCGCGGCAAGGGAACGATAGTCGCGGCGCGGGCAATCGCTGCCACATGCTCCAGCGGAATGGCCAGCCGCTCGCCATCCACCATCACCACGAGGACATCGAGCGCGTCTGCCGACGCGATTTCGGTGTCGCGCGCCACTGGCCGCGCAAGAGCGCGCGCGCGTTGACGCAGAATGTCGGCAGGTTCGTGCAGGCTCACTGCGCTGTACCGAGCGTACGCAGTCGGTCTGCCGCAATCTGTCGGAGCCGCTCCGGCGACACGCCGTCCGCGGCCACGACGGTCGCTCCCAAGGTGCCCCGCTCGAGCAGCCGAAGCGCGTTCTCGAAGGCGCGCCGAGCGCCCAGGTCGTCGGCAAGGCGAGACAGCGCGTCGCCAAGCAGCATGTAGCCCATCACGAAGTCACGGTCGAGATAGATCGCACGTCGCGCCGCGCGCGCTCCCTCCGCTACGCTGCGCCCCTCGAGGAGCAGCATACCCTGCAGGTAATGTAGTTCCGGCTCCATGCGATGACGGTCGATCGCGGCCGACATGACCTCGCCAGCGCGCTCGAGATCGCCCGCGTTGGCGAGCGACCGTATCCATACGATCCAGTGTGGCACGTCGTCGGCACCGCGCTCGATACTGCGCTCGGCCTGATCCGCCGCCGCGCGATAGTCCCCACGTGCATAGGCCTCGCCGACGGTGGAGGTCGAGATGCTCACATAGCGAATCGGCTCGTGGGCCGGTGCGGGCGCTGTCGTAAATGGCGCCGGTGGGATCTCCCGTGTGTCGTCCGGGGTGGGGAAATCGAGAACCACCGGCGTCGCGAGCCACGGTGCCCGCGGCGTCTGGACCCGCGGCTCGGCATCCGCGCGCTGGTACACCGCTCCCGATGGCGTCATGAACATCCTGCAGTCCACGAGATCGACGAGTGGCGGGTCGGAGGCACCGAGCAGCAACCATCCATCAGGCCGGAGCGCGCGCAGGAGTTGCGCGGCGATCTGCGCCACTGTCGGCAGGTCGAAGTAGATGAGGACGTTCCGGCAGAGGATCAGGTCCTGGTCCGCCGTCCCGTTGTGCGACGACGGATATTGGTCGGACACGAGATTCAAGACCTCGAATCGCACCGAGTCGCGAATGCCATCGTCAACCAGGAAGTGTTTGCCATGCGGCCTGAACCAGCGGGTGACCCGCTCGGGTGATACGCCTCGAAGCGACCACTGCGTGTAGCGTCCGCGACCTGCAGCATCCAGGCGCGGACGCGAGATGTCCGTGCCCAGGATGCTCACGTCCCCCTGGACGCCGAGTTCACGCAGCAGCATGGCCAGCGTATACGGCTCTTCGCCGGTGGCGCAGCCTGCGCTCCAGATGCGGATCGGTTCGCCCTGGCGTGCCGCTGCGCGACGCGTGTCAACGATCTCGCGCTCCAACACGCTGAGCGCGCCGCTCTCTCGGAAGAAATAGCTCTCCCCCACCGTGAGCGCGGCGAGCAGGGCGTCCCGGCTTTCCCCCGGTTGCTGAACGGCGCGCAGCAGGGCGGATGGGTCATCCAGGTGCTGCTCCCTCATCACCCGCCGCATCGCCGACTCGGCGGATGGCTGCCGGTTGGGCGGGAACACCAGGCCCGCCACCGCAAACGCGACGCCCGCCACGCGCTCGAAGCGCTCGTCCGACCATCCCTGCGCCAACGGAATCGGAGCGCCGACCCGCGCACGAGCCTGTTGGCTCATGGCGTCACCGCGATGGCGGCGGCGATTGTGTCATGTTCGGCCTGTGACAGGAAAGCGGCGGGGTCGAAGATGACAAGCGCACCGTCCTCCCGCGCCGCAACGCCCGCCAGCGCTGTCATGTTCGCCAGCACCGGCGACACGGAGGCCGGGCTCGCCAGGGAAGCGGTGGCGATTTCCTCGATTTCGTCCGCCGATTCGACCCGCACCGCGACGGTTCGCGATGCGGCGTTCACGATGACGAGCGAGTCCCCTGGATCATTCCGGCGGGCGGGAAGGCCCAGCAGACGCCGGAGATCGATGACGGGAAGGAGGGTGCCGCGGAGGTTGAGCGCGCCCTCGAGGATGGGCGGCGCGCCAGGCACCGGCGCAAGCTCGACGCTGCGCAGGATCTCCTTCACGCTGGATACGGGAAAGGCGATCTGCACACCAGCAAGCCGTACGGTCAGATAGGACTGGGAAGGAATAGGAGGGTTCACGCGATCTCGTGCAGTGCATTTCAAGGGCCACGCCTGACGTCGCTACGGCACTCCCAGCCACCGCTCCGAGGCGTTCATGTCCTGAGGGGGACCTGCTCCCAAATTCGGGGTATTACCTCCCGAAGCACAAGCGCGCGAAGGTCGCGCGGCAGAGATCGGTCATACAACCAGATGGAGACAACCATGAAGAATACTTCGTTCGCCACGGGGCTCGCTTTCTCACTGGCGCTGGGGGCCGCTGGAATCGCCGCCGCACAGGCTCCCGCACGACCCGCCGCTCGTCCGCAGGGCGTGCAGCAGGACACGAGCGCCCGTCGCGAAGCGCGGCATGAGCGCGGTGGCCGCGAGAAAATGCTGTTCCGCGGCATCACGCTCACCAGCAGTCAAAAGGCCAGCATCAAGGCGATGCGGAAGGAGCGTCACAACCATTTGGAGGCGACGCGAGGCAGCGCCCATCGCCAGCGGGGAGATACGACCGGAATGGCCGCCCGGCGTGCGGAGATGCAGGCGAATCGGGAGAAGCAGATCGTCGCGCTACGCTCCATTCTGACCCCGGATCAGCGTGTGCAGTTCGACAAGAACGTGGAGGAGCTGAAGCAACGGTAGCAAGGCAGGCGGCGCGCCTGGACGATGGTCGTCCAGACGCGCCGTTTCCGCTTCTTCCCTACGCGACTATGACCTCGGCGTACGCATCGGCGACGGCCGGATGCGGAGCGCCTCGAGGCACGATCACCCGTTGCTCGGCGGGGCGGACGATGAGGACGTAGACTGACAGTGCGCCGATGGCGCACACCGACATCGTTCCCGCCATCGCGATCGCCGTGCGACCGTCGAACAGCCCCGCGGCCACGGCGCTCGTGACCGCACCTACGAGCATCTGCAGACCCGTGAGCAGCGCACTCGCTACGCCGGCGATCTCGGGCATTGGCTCCAGCGCGCCTTGCACGGAATTCGCGCGCACGATGGCGTGGCCAATGTGACTGACCACCACCATGCCGACCAGGAGCGCCGGTCCGAGCAGGCCGGTGCTTGCGAGCGCGAGCAGACCAAGAGCGACGCTCGAGATTGTCGTCAAGCCGAGCGCCACCAGCTTCTGGTGCGAGACGCCGGCGCGGTTGAGCCGAGCATTCGCGAACGATCCGGCAACGAGGCCCAGCGACGTCGCCGCGAACAGCGCGCCGTATGCCGACGGCGACACACCCATCACGCCGATGAGCACGAGCGATGAGCCCGAGACGTACGCGAAGAGACAGCCGAAGCACAGCGCCACGATGACCGCGTAACCCATGCTGACCGGATGACGAATGACGCGCGCGTAGCGTTGCAACGTCCCTCGTACGGTGAGGCTCGTGCCTCCGTTCGTGGGCAGAGACTCGTCGAGGAACAGCGCGACGGTCACGAAGAGCACCAGGCCGCCGACGGCGAGCACGCCGTAAATCGCGCGCCATCCACCAAGCGCGGCGATCCACACGCCCAGCGTTGGCGCGATGATCGGAGCGAGGCCGGCGGCGAGATTCACGTACGACTGCTGCACGCGCGCCTCCGCGCCAGCGTAGTGGTCCCGCACGGTGGCGACGACCAGCACGGCGGCCGTCCCGGCGCCGGCTCCCATGATGAAGCGCCAGAGGAGCAGCGCCGGCAGGGATCCGGAAAAGGCGCCGAGCGCGCCGAAGACCGCGAACGTCGCCACGCCGAGCAGCAGCAGCGGTCGCCGCCCGTGCCGATCCGATACCGGTCCCATGACCAGCGGACCGAGTGCGAATCCCACCATGAACACGCTCATCGTCAGCGCGGCCGTCGCCGGCAAAACGTGCAGGGACGCGGCGGTCGCCGCGAGCACGGGCAGCCCCATGTCGGTGGCGAACGACGCCATCGTCACCACCGCGCCCAGCAGGAGCGTGAAGGCGATCGTGTGCGGACGAAGTCTCATCTACGACGCAGGCTACGGTATCAGCGCGCGCGGCGGTGGGGTGATGATGTGCGGCGCGTCAGCCAGCGCCCGGTTGATCGCCGCGATGCGTCCCTGAATGAGCGCGTCGAGTCGGGCCTGCACCTGATCGACCTCGACACGCAGCTCCTGCAGCCGGAGCGATTCCCCGGCGGTGGGCGGCATGAGTGGCCGCGAGACCATCGTCGTGAGTGTCTGCACTTCCTCCCGTAGCCGCGGATACTGCCGGTAGCCGAGACCCGGAATGGGTCGCACGATCACGGAATCCCGAAAGTGCCGGAGCTCCCCGATGCCGGCGGCCACGTCACTCATCAATTGCGGCGTCGCACCCGGTACAGGGCCGATGCGTGCCGCGGCGTCGCTGTCACGCGCCTGGCGCAGTTGTTCCTGAAGCCTCGTGAGCTGTTGCAGGAGACTGTTGACGCTGGCGACGATGCGATTCGTCTGTTCGGTCAGCTCCATTGTCCGAGCCGCGGCGTCGGACTGAGCGACCGCTTGCGCCGAAGTCATGTCGGATCTCGGGTCGAGTTGCACCGTGACCGGCTTCGCGTACGACTTGCCATTGACGAGGAGCGTGACCGTGTACGTGCCGGCCAGGACGTAGCGGCCTCCCGCGAAGGGCGCGAATTCGTTCTCCTCGTCTGGCGTATCCGCCGCGGCCGCGCGGCGGAGGCGCAGCGCGGCGAGTGACGTGTCGGCCGCGGTCGAATCTGCGCCCGCCCCACCGCTGCGACCGCCGCGAACCGGGGCGCTTCCCGCCGGCGGGTCCGTCTGCAGATCCCACGCGACTCGATTCATCCCTGCGTTGTCCGCGACGCGGCGCATGCGGCGAACCACCCGACCATCCTTGTCGCTGATGGTGATGTTCACCTCGCCCGTCGGTTGCGCCTTGAGGTAGTACGTGATCAACGCGCCCTGGGGCGGATTCTCGCCAGCCCATTTTTTCTGGCCCAGGTTCCCGTCGCGGCGCCACATGTTCCAGCGCGTGGCGCGACGCACGTCGAAGAGGAGGACATCGGCGGCATCCGTCGACCCGCGTTGCTGCAGGTACGTGATGTCGTCGAGGATGTACAGCCCGCGCCCATGCGTGGCGAGAAGAAGATCATTGTCCCGCGGATGCACCTGGATGTCGCGCACCGGGGTGACCGGCAATTCGCCGCGGAGCGAATGCCAGTGGGTGCCCCGGTCCCACGACGCCCAGATGCCCATCTCCGTGCCGGCATAGAGGAGGTTGTGGTTTCTGGGATCTTCACGGACCACGTGCGCCCATGCCGCGGCCGTCGGCAGATCGCCATTGATCTTTTTCCACGTCTTGCCGAAGTCCGTGGTCATGTACAGGTACGGCGCGTAGTCGTCGTCCTGATGATGGTCGGCGGCGACGTACGCGGTGCCGATGTCGGAGTGCGATGCTTCGACCGTGGGGATCCAGGCGTTCGCCTTGAGCCCCGGCACATTGGCGAAGACACTGGACCACGTTTTGCCGCCGTCGCGCGTGACCTGCACGTTGCCGTCGTCGCTGCCGACCCAGATGACGTTCGAGTCGAGCGGAGAGGGCGCGATCGTCAGCAGCGTCGAATGGAATTCCGCCGCGGTATTGTCCACGACGACGGGTCCGCCGGACGACTGCTGCTTGGCCGGATCATTCGTCGTGAGGTCGGGCGAGATGACCTTCCACGACATCCCGTAATCCGTGGACTTGAACAACACGTTGCCGCCAAAATAAACGACGGCGGGATTCTCCGGCGACAGGGCGATCGGCGAATTCCAGTTGAACCGGTATTTGTGCGATATCATCGCGTCTCCCACGGAGCCGACGCGGTTTGGATAGGGGTAGATGGTCTTCTGCGTGCCGGTGCGCGTATCGGTGATGCTGATCATTCCACCCTGCGCATCGGAGTACACGAGCCACGGCTTGTCCATCACCGGGACGGTGAAGAACCCGTCACCTCCCGACACGGTGTACCAATCGTTCTTGCGAACGCCCTGACCCGTGGCGGTTTGACTCGGCCCACACCAGTTGCCGTTGTCCTGTAGCCCGCCGCACACCGTGTACGGCGTTTCCATGTCGTAGTTGATGTGATAGAACTGCGTGAAGGGGAAGGTGTTCACGACGTCGAAATTCCTACTGCCGTCGTAGCTCACCTGCCAGCCACCATCCGACCCACTCAGGATGTAGCGCGAATTCGTCGGGTCGATCCACATGGCCTGGTGATCGCCATGCACGTCGCGGGCAATGGTGTGGAAGTTCGCGCCGCCATCCTCCGAGAGATACAGTGAGCCGGAGAGCGCGAACAGTCGGCTGGGGTTCGCCGGGTCGACGCGGATATCGGCATAGTAGAAGGGCCGAAAGTTGATGTTCGGGTCGCGGTTCACCACGCGCCACCGTTCGCCACCGTCGTCGGAGCGCCACAGCTCGCCCTCCGTCTTCGTCTCGCTGATGACGTACACGATGTTGGGGTCGCTCGGCGCCACGGCCACGCCGATTCTGTCCATGTCGGTGGTTGGCAGTCCCCGGTTGCGATCCTTTCCCGAGAGGCGATCCCAGTGCGCGCCCCCGTCCACGGACTTCCAGACCGCGGTATTGCCGCCGCCTGACTCGAGATGCCACGCCCAGCGGCGATAGGTATACATGCCGGCGTAGACGATGTTCGAGTTGGCCTGGTCGGTCGAGAGATCGGAGCACGACGTGCCCGAGTCCACATAGAGCACCTTGTTCCAGCTCTTGCCCCCATCGGCACTCTTGAAGACGCCGCGCTCCTCGCTCGGTCCCCACTCGCGTCCAAGCGCGCAGACGTACAGCAGGTTGGGGTCGCGCGAGTCCACGTTGATGCGGGCGATCCGCTCCGACTTCTCGAGGCCGACGTGCGTCCAGTGCTCACCCGCATCGACCGACTTGTAGATGCCGTCCCCGATCGACGCGTTGTTGCGCGGGTTTCCTTCTCCGCTGCCGACGTAGATCACGTTGGGATCACTGGGCGCAATCGCGATCGCGCCAATCGAACCGACGTTCTGCTTGTCGAAGATCGGTTTGAAGGTGGTGCCTCCGTTCGTCGTCTTGATGATGCCGCCGTTGGCGCCGGCCACATAGTACACATCGCGGTTGCCCGGCACACCGGCAACGACGGACACGCGACCAGCCTGATTGGCCGGCCCCACTGACCGCCATGGCATGAGGCGGCGTGGCGCGGCCGAGTCGCCGATAGCCGACGTCGATGCGGGCCGTACCGCTTGCGCGTTGAGCGTACTAGCGACGCAAACGACGCAGAGGGCGACGAATGAGCACGTGGAGCTCGGCATTCGGAGAGTGCGTTGAAGGTGGTGGCGAAGAATCGGCAGCGAAGCGTCCCGGTATTACGGCGCGGCAGCGGTGCTCGGGACGTGGAGTGCAAAGTCATGCGGCGGCTCGACCCTCAGCAGGTGCGCCACGAAGTAGTCCCACGTCCGGCGAATGGCGTAGGGATCGGCCGCGAATCCGTGGTTGCGGTTGGGCAGCTCGAGCGAGTCGAACTCCTTGTTCGCCTTCACCAACGCATTGATCAGCAGTTGCGTGTTCACCGGGCTCACGTTGTCGTCCATCGTCCCGTACATCAACAGCAGCTTGCCTTTCAGGTTCGAGGCGAGGCGCCAGTTGGCCTGCGAGTCGAAGTTGTCCGTGCTGTCCGCCTTGCGCGTGAGCAGCCCCTGATACTTCTCTCCCCAGGTGTAGTCGTAGCTCCGGTTGTCGTGATTCCCCGCCCCCGACACCGCGACCGTGAAGAAGTCCGGAAAGCGAAGGATCGCATCGGTGGAGGAGAACCCCCCGCCCGAATGTCCGTAGATACCGACGCGCGTGACGTCGATTTCCGGAAACCGTGCGGCGAGCTGCTTGATCGCGCTCACATGATCCGCGATGCCGTTGTCGCCCATGTTGCCGTAGTAGCTGTCGTGGAACGCCTTCGAGCGGAACGGAGTCCCCATCGCGTCGAGTTCGATGACGAAGAATCCGAGTTCCGCGAGCCCCGCGTTCGTGGAGTGGACCGACGAAGCGAAGGCGCGGTTGCCGATCGGGCCAACCTGTGGCCCAGGGTAGATGTTGTCGATGATCGGGTATTTCCGCGTGGGATCGACGGTCGATGGGCGGAACATCACGCCATAGAGGTCGGTGACGCCGTCGCGTGCTTTGACCGTGAAGGGAATGGGCATCCGCCAGCCAACGTCGAACAGTCTGCTGGCGTTGGCGCGCTGCACTTCGCGCACGAGCGAGCCATCGGCGCGGCGCATCACGGATACCGGTAACGCGTCGAGGCGGGAGTAGTTGTCGAGAAAGAACTTGCCGGATGGCGATACCGAGACGTCGTGATCGGCGTTCTCCGGCGTGAGCAGCTCGGGCGATGAACCCTCGAGCCGTACACGATACAGATTCCGAAAGTACGGATCGCGCCCGTCCTCTCGCCCTCGACCCGTGAAATACACCCAGCCAGCCGCGTCGTCGATTCGTAGCACGTCACCCACCGTCCATGGGCCGCGTGTAAGCTGACGCTCTATCGCGCCGGTCTGCCCGTTGACCAGATAGAGGTGCGCCCAACCGTCTCGTTCCGAGAACCACACCACGTCACGATCGTGGTGGACGGGCCGCCAGTTCGGGATGCCTCCGGAGGCAAGGTTCGTTTCGACGAACGTCTTGCTCTTCTCCTGGAGGACGGTGCGCGCGGCCCCCGTGGCGGCGTCCACCTCGAGCAGATCGAGTTGGTGATATCCGCGAGCGCCATACGTCATGAAGAGATGGTCGCCCACGGCATCCCAACGCATGTCCTTGATCACGCTGTCCGTCGTCAGCCAGCAGCAACTGGTATTCACCGCGGGCTGCGGCGGCCGATTTACCTTGATCGCACCGCGCGACGCCACATCGATTACGTACGTATCGTAGCGCGGAATGATGGAGTCACCCGGCAGGGCGTACGGATAGCTGTGCAGCACCGCGGCGGGGCTCTTCGTCTCGAGCAGATACATCCGTCGCACGCCGCGCTCGTCCATCTTGTACGTCGCGATGCGACGCGAGTCGGGAGACCAGACCAGCACAGGGCGCTGATCGCGCTTCTCGAGGACCACCGTTACCTGCTGGCAGCACCCGGTGGGTTTGGCGTAGCCGAAATCGGGCGCCGCGTCCGTGGTGAGCTGCGTCTCCGTGCCGGTTGCGAGTTCGCGGACCCATACGTTGTCGCCGCGGGTGAAGGCCGCCCATTTACCGTCGGGCGATCCCACCTCCGAGACGCGATCGAGCGGAATGGAATCCGGACCCGCGCACGCGTACGTCGTGAGATCGCATCGCCACTGCTTGCCCTTGGCCGTCGCAAAGCGGACCGCGCGCTCGCCGTCCACGAAGCGGATGTCCCGAAACAGCAGCTTGTCCGGATCCATGCTGGTGTCGGCCGCGACGCTCAACGAGGCGGCCAGGCGCGCGTGATCGAACGCCGGCCGTCGTGCGCCGGTGGTGGCGTCCACCACGACGAACTCGTAGCCGCGGGACGTGCGATTCCGGAACCAGAATCGGTCACCCGCACCAGCGATCCAGTGCGGTTGAATCGCATCGTTGGTCACGAGTTCCTGCGCATTGGGGCCGAGAAAACGTTCGCCGCGCACATAGTCGGCTCGGGTGCCGTTGTGCTGCGCCGCTGCCGTCTCGAGCGCCAGCGCGAGACCGAGCAGGGCGTACCGCGGCACGCACGATCTCCGTCGCATTTGAATCATGGGGTGGCGGGTAGGACCGAGACGGCGGCCGGCTTCGGTACGGTGATCCAGCGTGCGTTCCACGCGTCCGGCTGGCCGCGCAGGCGCGAGTCGTACCAGTCGAGCATGGTGCCGTACAGCGTGTTCGTGACGGACGGACGGGAATTGATCCCGTGGTTCTCGCCGTAGATGCGCACGTATTCGGCGTCGAGACCGAGCATCTTGAGTGCCGTGAACATCTGCTCCGATTCGTTCGTCGGAACGTTGGTGTCAGCCGTCCCGTGAATGAGGAGGAGCGGCGAATGAATGCGGTCGGCTTGGAACAGCGGCGACCGATCGACGAACACATCCTTCCTGTTCCACGGGTAGCACCCGGGACACGTCCCTTCGGTGTAACTGTAGCCCGTCCACCCCGCACCCCAATAGGCGGGAATGTTGCTGATGCCCGCGATCGAGATCGACGCGGTGAAGAGGTTGGTGCGCGTGGCCAGGTGCATCGTCATGAAGCCACCGTACGAGTGGCCGAAGTTTCCGACATGCCGCGAGTCGACGAAGGCATGCGCGCGTTCGAACTGTTGCACGCCCTCGATGATGTCCGTGCCCGCCGGGAAGCCCCAGTCATTGATGTGCAGGTTGGCGAACTGCTGGCCGTAGCCGGGCGTCCCCGCCGGATTCAGCATGAACACCACGTATCCGTTGGACGCGAACCACAGCAGCCGCTGATCGAATGCCTTCTTCATCGGCAGCGTGCCGCCGTAGTAGTGCACGATCATGGGATAGGTCCGCGTCGAGTCGAAGCCGGGTGGCAGCCAATACCACCCCTCGATCCTCGCGCCCTTGCTGTTGGTGAACTCCCAACTGCGCCAACTCGGCATCGCCACCGGACCGGCCAGCGCGGTCGCCGAGGGCTGGTCGAGCAGGACGGCGGGCGAGCCCGCATTCAAGGGGATCCGATAGACGGCCGGCGGCGTGGTGGGCGTCTGCGCGGCCGCGACCATGACCGTGGCTCCGAATCCGTTTGCCGTGATGGCCTCGCCCGGCGTGGCCATCGCTTCGAGCGGCGGCTGGCGGTCGAGAGAACTCGGCACGGGCCCACTGGTGCGCGCCGCAATGGTGCGGGCCCCCGCGTCGGCAATCACGTAGATCCGCTGGTCACGCGGATTCCAGCTGATCGCGTGGTTGCAGCTCACGGCGGGAACGAAACCCCCACTGAGCCGCACGAGCGACGGGCGCTTGATGTTGATGGCATACAACTCGGACTCGTAGACGCTGAACGTCGAATCGGCGCTCGTGAGCGTCTCCGCGGCGCTGGCACAGAACGCCACCGCGTTCCCATCCGCCGACCACGCGAAGTACGTGGGCGCGCCGAACGCTTCGTGCGGCAGGTCGAGCAGCTTGCGCGTACTCACGTCGTTGAGATCCAGCTGCCAGATTTCCGCGCGAAGCCACGGACGCCCGGTCGGTACGCGAATGCTGCGGGCGAAGACGATGTGTCGGCCGTCGGGAGAGAGCTTCGCGCCCTCCACCGAATACATCGTGTCACCCACCAGCTTCACACTCGTCCCCGCCTTCAGGTTCAGCGCGTTCAGCTGCGCTTTCTCGGGCCAGAAGCTCCATCGATCCCAGACTTCCGTGAGACGCTGCGCGTCTCCTGGACTGAAGGCCTCTGGCGCGCCAAGATGCGCCGTTGAGGTGTAGTAGATCCAGTCTCCGTTCGCGCTCCATTCGGCGGGACTCAGGCCGCGCTCGCCCCGAAGCATGCGTTCGCTCTGACCCTTGGCGGCGTCCCAGACCCACAGATCGCGACCGGTCGATCCTTTCTTGTCGGTTGCCGTGAGGAACGCGAGCCGCGCGCCGTCGCGCGACCAACTCGGCGCCGAGGCATCCGCGCCGTTGAGCTGCGTGAGCAGGCGTCCGGTCGCGAGATCGTGGATCTCGAGCGTCGTCACGGAGCGATCGTTCATCTCGTCAAATCGGCGCACGACCCACGCAACGCGCTGCCCCGTAGGGTCGACGGCTACGTCGTTGACGTCCGCGGTCTTCATCAATTCCCCGAGCGTGACGTTATGCCGCGGGTCGACGCCGGCGGTGATCTGTGCCGCCGGCACCGATGCGTCCAGCCGCATCGCCAGGGACAGCGCCGTGTCAGCGGGCTGGAAGAGCTGCACCATGAGGAGGTGCTTGCCGCGGCGCAGTGTCACGCTGTCCGCGCTCACGCGAACGCCGTCCAGCGATACGCTGCGACGTGCCGGGGGGACGCCGTCGATGTTCAGCTTGGCGCGCGTGTACCGGTCTGCGTCGAGGTAGCTGACCGCGTAGACGATCGCGCTCGTCGCACTCGACGCGATCCGCAGCGGTCCGGCGGACACGTCGCGCGCCACCCACGTGGTGGAACTGTTGTCGAGCCAGTTCACGACCTGGCCGGCCGCCGGCCACCCGTGTTCGATGGACACGCGGGCGGAGGCCAGCGATGCCGAATCGTTGGCGGCGCTGAAGGCGGCGGCACGCGCCGGCACCGGCCCCAGCACGAGCCAGACGGAAACGGGCACACTTGTATGACCTTGCGCCCGGAGGAATACCGAGGGAACGGCGAGTAGCGCGCAGCCCACCAGCAGGGATGCGCGCAGCGTGGATCGGTTGCGCAGAGTCATTGGCTGTCCGGGGTATGCGTTACGGAACGACCTGGAGCGTGGCGATCATCTCCGTACCGTGGTACGTGCAGCGATAGGAAAACGTCCCGAGTTGATTCGACGTCCACATGAAGTTGCCGTCGTGCGCGATCGGACCGGAGTCGCCCCACGGGCCTCCGCTCACGGTGTGCGGCACCAGACCTACGTTGTACCAGCAGACCACGGTGCCAATGGGCACCACGACCGTGCCGTTCGGCGTACCGGCCGGCTGCTCCTGGAAGAAGAAGTCGCCGGCATAGATCTCACGATCGGGGTGCGCCGTGGTGCTCACGACGACGCGAAACTGGAAGACCGTCGCGGCGCCGGCAGCCACGGCGATCCGCACGGGGTTCACGAGGGGTTCCGGTACGTCCGCCTGATTGGACCCCCAGTATCGCAACAGATATTCGCCTGTCGCGACCTGGCCGAAATCGAACTGTCCCGTGGAGTCGACGTCGGCGTATGTGCCGGGACTGAGTCCGTTCTTCTGCAGGAGATAGATACGCCCGATCCCCTGCGCGCGTCCGTTCATGTCCACGACGGAACCGCGCAGGGCACCAGTGACAGTCGAGGAAACGACGCCGGTCGAATCGCTCGCGCACGCCTCAACGACTTCGAGCAGGGTGATGCCGGCGACAGCCGCACCGACGCCCGCGATGAACCGTCGCCGGTTCATCGTGGGCATCGTCCCGCCGATCAGCTGATCCCTGGGCACTTCTCGTTTCCTTGCCCGACGTGTGTGTTGGAGAGCTGTTCCGTACGTGACAATGGCAACTTCGTCGCGCGGCCCGTACCGAGGCGTTGCGTCACGAGGCCGAACCGGTAGAGGTCCTGCATGCGCGCCCCTTCCCCGAACAACGTCGCGAAGCGCTCCTGCAGGAGCATGTCGCGGACCTGAGTCGAGATGTCGCCCGTTGTAGGCACGGCCAGATTGGGCAGCGCGACATTCGGCAATTGCCGGTTGATGTTCATCGCGTTCACTGCCCCCGCAAAGTCACCCGCGCGCCACTTCACCTCGGCGACGATGAGGTTCATCTCTTCGGACTTCGTGAGCGCGATCGGGGAGGAGTACGCCGAGTACTTCGAAATGCTGAAGAACGGGCTCACGCCATCCGACCCACGCGCATAGCCGTGCGCGTTGTTATTGTCGTGACCGAGTTGCACACGCATGTCGGGCATGCCGCTGTACGGATCGGTGAGCGCAAAGTTGACCGTGTCAATCTGTGTCTTCCAACTCGTGTAGCGGATGGTGAAGGACCGATTGTAGTTGGAGTTGCCCTGATTGGCCATCTGGTTGTTCTGGAACGCGCTGTTGTTGGAGTAGATGGCGTTGTACACGAAGCCGGCTGGCACTTGCTGCGCGTACGACATGGCCGAGGCATAGTTACCCAGCATCAGATTCGCTCGCGCCAGGCCGGCCAGCGCCTGATTGGCGCGCGCCTGCCGATCCGTCGCGGCGGTGTAGTGGGCGCTTTGAATGAGCGGCACCAGCGCGGCGAACGTGTCGGCCGCCTGCTTGAACAGCACCGCGTCCGTCACCAGGGCGGCCCCACCGGTGGGCGGAACCTCGCAGACGGACATCGCGAGTTCCAGGTCCGCCCACGCACGCGCCATTTCCGAGGTGATGAACAACGGGCTGGTGTGCGCGCTGTCACCCAGCACGGTCTCGAAGCGTTTGGACGCGCCCTCTGCCGTGCCGCGCGCCCGAAGCATGGCGTCTTCCGGGCCCGAGAAGGCGCCGTTGAACGGCCAGTTGGCCCGGATGAGGCCATTCGACACGTCGAGCCAGTCGCTCCACGTTCCCGTGTGCCAGAACTCGTCGGACAGCATGCCGGTCATCGTGAACAGGGTGGAGGTCGCTACTTGCATGTCGCCCTCCGCGCCCGCCGCCACAGCCGGCAGCAGAACCGGACTGTTGGCGGCTTCGTTCGAAAACGCCTGCGGATTCTGCACGGTCAGAATGTCGTGGCAGCCCGCGGCGGCGAGCAGCACGCCCGCCGCGCACACGACTCGGGCCGCTCGGTTCGTCAATTGACGCATGGTGTGGTCTCTCCCCCGGGGGTGGAAGTCTGGGCGTTCCATTAGAAGCGTGTCCGGATGGTCATCCGGAATGTGCGTGGCGAGGGATCGGTCAAGAACGAGGTGTTGGTGGCGAATGAATTCGCACCATCCCAGTTGGAATCCGGGTCGTTGCAGCGGCAGTGGTCCCACCACATGATGTTGTTGGCCGCGAGCACCATGGTGGTGCGGCCGAAACCCACGGCCGTCGAGTAGCGATCGGGAACGTCGATGCCGAGCGAAATGGTCCGCAGACGGACGGTGTTGCGGGAATCGAACGCGCTGAAGGTGTGCCAGTAGTTCACGGCGGAGTCCGACGCGAAGGTGTTGGCGCCGCCCGGTCCCAGCAGGGCGAGGTAGTCATCGCCGGTGTGCTGGCGGAAACGGTACGGATAGTCGCCGTTGTTGAACCACGCGCCCCGCGACATCGTGACCAGCGAATACAGGGTGAATCGTGACCACTTGAGGGTGGGCGCGTACGACAGGTTGAACGTCGGCAGCGATGGCCCGAAGTACACCGCCGTGTCCGTGCCTTTCCAGGTGCCGAACTTGGCACTCGCCGTGGGGGGCGTGTAGGACACCGGGGCGATGCCGAATACGGCACCGACCGGATAGCCCACGCGGATCGTGTTGCCGCCGGCATCCACCACACCCGTATGGCCGGCCAGGCTCGTCACCTTGTTCGTCAGCCCGTCCATGCGGATCTCGTTCCGCCAGCTGAAACTCGCGCGCTGCACGGTCAACAGACTGATGCTGGCGTCCCACCCGTTGTTCGTGATGCCGCCGATATTCTGCGCCTGCGTGGTGCTGAAGCCCAACGACGGCGGCAACAGGACGGGCACGATGGCGTTGTTGACCTTCGTCTGGAACACCGATGCCTCGAGGCCGAGCCGGTCGCCGAAGAAGCCGGCGTCGATGCCGGCGTCGATCTCGGTGGACTTCTCCGGCCCGAGCTTCAGGTTTCCCGGACCCTGCGGAATGAGCGCGGGCGTATTCGCGTACACCGCGACCGGCTGGTACGTCTGGAAGGAATCGAACGGGCCTGGCGCCTTGCCGGCCGAGCCGATCGCCGCGCGCAGCTTCAGGCTGCTGACCGTGGCCGGTAGCCACGAGTAGCCGTCGAGATTGTAGGCGACGTCGATCTTGGGATACGTCTGGTAGCCAAATCCGGAACCGAACGCGCTGTTGCCGTCCACGCGCACGCCCACGGTGCTGAAGAGCCGGTCACCGAAGCTGAAGCGGTTCTGCGCCAGCCCGCCGATCTGCACGGCGTGGTTGTACTGCTCGGCGCCGAACGTCTGCGATGCCGCGGTCACCGTGGAAATGCCCGGGCCCGCGAACTGCTTGCCGATGGCCGCGGTGAGGACTTCCGTTTCGTAGAAGCCCTGACCACCGAACGAGAAGGTCGACCCGATGCCCTTTGGCAGCGTGAAGTTGATAGTGCCGAGGTAGTCGGCCGTATATACCGAGTAGTTGCGCTGCGCGTTCGTCTTCTCGCCGTTCGTCACGTAGGCGGAGCCGTAGTTGCCGTCCTGCGGGAAGAAGCGCTGCTTCACCTCGCCGACCACGTCCGCGCCAAGGGTCACTTTGTTGGTGAAGCCGGGCGCGGGCGCGTAGTTCGCCGTGACGCCACCGGTCCACCGGTTGGCATCGCTCGTCGTCACCATCTTCTGAATGTCGGACACTGAGATCCACGCTTCGCCGTACGGACGAAGTTTGGACGCCTGACGTGGATCCCCATTCTCGGCGTTGCCGGTGAGCGTCGCCCAGTTGTTCCCGGACTGCAGGGAGTTGATGAAGTCGCGCGAGAACTGTGACCGAGCATCGAAGGTCAGCTTGTCGGACGCGTTCCAATTGACGTTGAGCCGGACGTTACCCTTGGTCTGGTCGTTTGGCTGAATGCTGCCGACTTCCTTGGAGAAGTCGCTCGAGACGAAGTAGGTCGCCCGCCCAGCGCCGCCCTGCACCTCCGCGCTGTACGACTGGAACGGCCCGGTCTTGATCAGCGTCTTGTTCATATCGAGCGCCTGCGTCCCGTCCGGTCCCGAGAAGAGCGGGTACAGCTTCGTCTGGTAGTTGGGGCGCTGGCGATCGAAGCCCTGACCCAGGGCGAACGACCACTGCGGGGCACTCTCCGCCTTGCCGCGCTTCGTGAAGATCTGGATGACGCCGTTCGACGCTTCTGAGCCATACAGGGTGGCCGCCGCGGCTCCCTTCAGGACTTCCACGTGATCGATGTCGTCGGGATTCAGGTCCGACAGCCGGTCTTCGCCGGTGCCGCCATTGAAGTTGCAGCACGCCTGATTGCCGAGTCCCGCCGTCCAGTCCGTGGCTCGCGTATCGAGGCGCACGCCATCGACGTAGACCACCGGGCGCTGACCCAGCGTGAAGCTGGAGGTGCCGCGAATGCGCAGATCCTTCGCGCCACCGACGCCGCCGCCAACGGTCGTCGACCGCACACCGGAGACCTGGCCTTCGAGGATCGAGCCAAGATCGGTGGAGGGCTTGACCTCCTGGAGTTGACTGACGTCCACGACGCCGATCGGCGCGCCCAGTTCACGTTTCGATACCGCTCCGCCGGTGCCGGTGGTGACGACCTCGCTCAGGTTCACCGCGCTTTCGTTCAACGAGAAGCTGACGCGCACCGAATCACCCGCCGGCACGGCAATCGGTCTGAGTTCCGGCCGGTACCCGAGTCGTTGGGCCCGGACGCTGGCGGCACCGGACCGCACGCCGCGAATGATGAAGTGGCCGCGGCCGTCGGTCATTGCGTTGTTCTGCGCACCCACGACAGCCACGAGAGTGCCGCTCAGCGGCTGTCCACTGGCTGCGTCGGAAACGGTGCCGACGACGATGCCTGTCTGCTGTGCATGCAGCGCAGCGGGCGCGGCAAGCAGTCCGAGAGCGAGTACCAGGCCGGCAGGTGTTGGTCGGCGCGCTGGTGTGCGGGTGTGCGTGAATCCAGTTGTCATGAGTCCCCTGAGGAGTGCAGTGACGAAGAGGGAATGCGACGATGGTCTGTGGGAGGAGGAAGGAGGGAGGAGCGGATACGAAAGTTCGCGTCGTAACGTCGTTGTTACCGTCGGCCTGTCGTATAAAAATGGCACCCTGCCTACACTGCGCGCGTCACATATACGCGCGGATGCCGCTTCGTGTCTACATGGGCGCTTTGAAACCAGCCGCCCGCCAGAGGTCCGCGCTCCGATAGAGAACGCCGTTTTTCATCACGAGACGAACCGTTTCGATGTTCCGCATCCGTTCCAGCGGGTTGCCGTCCAGCACAATGAGGTCGGCGAGCTTCCCCGCCTGAATCACGCCCAGCGTCTTCTCCAGCTTCATTACCTTCGCCGGCACCGCCGTGGCCGACCGGAGCGCGTCCATAGGAGGAATTCCCGCCAGCGCGTAAAGTTCCACCTCGCGGTACACGCTCAGACCAGGCACGCCCTCGTCCGTCCCGGCCACCAGCGGAACCCCGGCGTCATGGAGCGCCCGAAGAACGCCCAGGGTCTGTCGCATCCGCGCATGCGCGGTCGCCGTATCCACCGTGGCGATGCCCATCGCGTTCACTCGCTGCGCAAGCACGGGCGGCAGGTTGATAACGCCGGGAATCAACTCGGACACCGGCTCCGCCGTCGAATGTGTCAGTAACTCGCCCCACGCGGCCGTCGGATCGATGACGGTGCCATGCGCCTTGACCGAATCGATCAGCGCGCGCACGGTGTCGGAGGTGGCCGCGCCCCGGATGGGCAAATGGGCAATCTGGTCCATGCCCGCATCGATGGCGCCGAGTAGTCCGAGCGACCGCGGCACGTGCCCGGTGACGGTCATCCCCAGACTGTGCGCCTCGGCGACAATGGCACGCACGACGTCAGGCGCGAGCAGATCGTACAACTTCATCTGCTCGAACCCGAGGGCATGATATCGACGGACGATCGCTCGGCCTTCCTCCGGCGTGGTCGCATTGAGTGCGCCGAACGCGTTCGGTCCGCCGCCGTCCACCAGCCCCGCTACCAGCGTGCGCGGACCGATGATGCGGTGCGACGCGACGGCATCGCGAAAGGGCACCACGAAATACAGGTTGTTCCCCATGTCGCGGACGGTGGTGACCCCGGCCGCCAGATACACGGGCGCCCATTCCATCTGCATCACGTGCGTGTGCATGTCCCACAGGCCGGGCATGATCGTCTTGCCGCGCACGTCCACGCGGTGCGCTCCCTTCGGCACCGGCGTCGTGAGCCGCGGCCCCGCGGCGACGATCTTTCCGTTCGCCACGATCACCGTGGCGTCCGAAATCGCGGGCGCCCCTGTCCCATCGATGAGTGTGGCGCCGACGAGCGCCACCGAGCCTTTCGCAACCGGCCGCACACTCCGGGAGATGCGAGCGAGGTCATTCATGCGGTCGCGCGTGCCGCTGGCCATCAGTTGCGCGAGACAGGGCACGAGGGCTTCGCGGATGGCGTCGAGCGTCAGGCCGCCGCCCGTCGTCGAGAGCGCGGCAAGGCGGCCCTCGCGATCCAGCCACACGGACTCGACCCCCCACGTCACGCCGTCAACGGCATAGCGGTCGAGTACCTCGTGCACGCCACCGGCGGCCACGGTATCCACACCGCGACGCGTGATGACAAGCTCGTTCGTGGGGCCGCCCGGCACCGCCGAGAGCGTGTGCGGACGGCCATGGCGTGCCCAGTAGCGCAGCAGGAGCAGGTGCTGCGATACGGGCTGGTTGCCTCCAATGGCGGCGAACGTCGCGGGCAGCGATACGTCCGCCTCCACCTTTCGCGACAGCACATGCGCGGTGCCGCCATTCACGTCGACGCGCGTTTCGACCGTTCGGCTCGTGTCGGTGACGCGAGCGATTTCCAGGTGGCGCGGCGCAAAGTCCCGAGCCAGGCTCGCGCTGGCAACGAGGTGCGTGCGCCGCCCGCGATCATTGTAGTCGAAGTCTGCCGCATACTCGTAACCGTTCGGCTCCGCCCGCGTGATCGAATAGCGCTCCCATCCGATCGGATAGCCGACATAGTAGAGCCGTAGCCGATCCTGCACCGGCACGGAATCGGAGGCGCCCTGCGCCGACGCGAGCGCGGGAACGAGCAGCAGCCAGGCAAGACGCGTCACGGCTGCTGGCCGAAGGGCGTGAACGAGCCGGCCGGCGGCGTGATCTGATAGTTGTCCGGCGGCGTCTCGCCCAGCAGCCACTGGACGAAATAGTCCCAGCGGCGCCGGATGAAGTACGGCTCGTTCAACCCGTGTCCGCGGTTCGGCGCCCACACCAGATCATACGAGCGATTGGCCTTGGTGAGCTCGTCGATGAGTTGCAGCGTGTTGGCCGGGTGCACGTTGTCGTCCACGTCACCATGCATCAGCAGCAGGTGCCCGCGCAGGTTCGCCACATACGATTTGTTGGCGGACGCCGTGTAGTTATCCCTCTTCTGCGCGGTATCGCGCTTCAACAGTCCCTGGTACTTCTCCGCCCAGTAGATGTTGTAGCTGCGATTGTCATGGTTGCCCGAGCTGGACACGGCCACTTTGAAGAACTCGGGAAACCGGAGCATCGCATCCGTGCTCGCGAACCCTCCGCCCGAGTGACCGAAGATGCCGACGCGATCGATGTCGATGTACGGGTGCGCGGCCGCCAGCTGCTTGATGACCGCGATGTGATCCGGGATGCCGTTGTCGATGAAGTTGCCGTAGTAGCTGTCGTGAAACGCCTTCGATCGGCCCGGCGTGCCGAGATGGTCGATCTGCACCACGATGAAGCCGAGTTCCGCGAGCGCGAACGGCTCGCCGCCGGCGCGGAAGTTCCACGCACCCACACTGCCCACCTGCGGTCCAGGATAGATGTGCGAGATGATGGGATACCGGCGGGTCGTGTCCATGTGCGAGGGGAGGTACATCACGCCGTACAGGTCCGTGATGCCGTCACGCGCCTTGGCCGTGAACGTCCTGGCGGGTTTCCACCCGAGCGCGGCGAGCTGGGAGACGTCGGACGTCGCGAGCGGGCGGATGATGCGGCCAGTGTGCACGTCGCGCAGCACCGTCTCGCCCGGGGAGTCGATCTTCGACATCCGATCCACCATGTACTTGCCGCTGGGACTCACCTCCACGTCGTGATACGCATCCTCGGGCGTCAGCAGCGTCAGCGCACTGCCGTCGAAGTTCACGCGGTACACGGCGGGATAATAGAGAAAATGGTTCGGCTCCCGCCCGCGCGCGGTGAAGAAGATCTGCTTCAGCGTCTCGTCGACGTGCACGACTTTCCCGACCTGCCAGGGCCCGCTGGTGATCTGGTTCTTGACCGCGCCATCTGCGCCCATACGCCAGAGATGACCCCATCCGTCCCGCTCGGACCACCAGATGACGTCCTGCCCATCCTTCGTGACGTACCAGCTCGCCGGGTCGGTGGGAGGAGACA
>JANYIN010000211.1 GCA_025362035.1 Gemmatimonadaceae bacterium
AGGGGAGGGAGCCACGTTGGTCGCCACGACGGGCATGCTAAGTGGTCGCCGACCGGTTGGGCGACCGGACAACTGATATCCCGCCGTCACCTTCCGCCGCGACGGCGTCGCCGGCTTCGGGCGATCAGCCATCCGACTGCGCCGAGGACCGCGATGCCAGCCGTCGCCACGATCCCGAGCGTCACCTCCTGGCGGTGACGGGCCGCGAAGCGTGACGCGGCCGAAGGTCGCTCGCTGGCGACGAAGGCTTCGGCACTCGTGCTCTGCGGCGACCAGCCCGTGGCCCGCAGGCGGTCGACGGCCACGACCCAAGGCGAGCGGCTGTAGGGCATGGCACCCGCGGGACGGTGACCCGGCTTCAGCCTCGCGAGACGATTGACGACGTCGACGGCCCAGACCGGCAACGGAAGACGGAACGCAGGGCCCAGCAGCTCGGGTGCCTCGTCGCCGCCGATCCAGTCTGCCGGCCCGACGTTGTAGGAAAAAACAGTACGGGGCGACACGTCGTCGAAGACGCCATCCGCAGGATACCCGAAGATGCGCTCCCCACGCGATATCGGGACCATGAGGTCGAGCAGCCGCATCCCCAGCACCGGCATCAGCGCCTGCGTCTCCGGATCGCCGAACCGGCAGTTGAACTCGACGACCTTCGGACCCTCCGCCGTGATCATGAGTCCCGCATACAGAAGTCCCTTGAACGGGCGCCCACGCGCCGCGAGGCCCCTGATCGTCGGCGCGAAGACACCCAACGTCGCGCTCATCGTCAGACTGACCGAATAGCCTCCTGAGTCGGAACCGGGAGTGGCCATTGGCTCCGTTGGATCCTTCAGTGTAACGGGGACGTACGCGCCCATCCCCCCCGTGTTTGCGCCTAAATCACCATTCAACAATCGCTTGTGATCCTGCAGGCCAGGTAGAACAGTGAAGGAGTGCCCGTCCGAAATCGCAAAAATGGAGATCTCCTCTCCCTCCATGAACTCCTCGATCAGTACCTCGGCCCCCGCGGCACCGAACCGGTTGCCTTGGAGCATATCTTCCACCGCTCGGTCGGCCTCTTTGATGGACGAGCACACGATGACCCCCTTTCCGGCGGCGAGGCCCGAGGCCTTGACCACCACCGGCGCCCCAAAGCGGCGTATTGCTTCCTTCGCCTCCCGCACATCCGTGTGCATTTCAGCGCGAGCGGTGGGGATGCCTTCCTCGAGCATCAGTTGCTTGGAAAACGCTTTGGAGGTTTCGATTTCGGCCGCTGCCTTGGTCGGTCCGAAGATCGGCAATCCCGCCGCCTCAAATCGATCGACGACGCCGAGCGCGAGCGACGCCTCCGGGCCCACCACCGTGAGATCCACAGCGCGCTCGCGGGCGAGTGATTCGAGTCCCTCGATGTCCGTGGCAGAGATGGAAACGCACTCGCCGAGCTGCGCGATGCCCGGGTTACCCGGGGCGGCGATGAGTTCCAGCGACGGATCTTCCTGCTTGAACTTCCACGCGAGCGCATGCTCGCGCCCTCCGCTGCCGATGAGAAGGAGACGCATCCGTCGAAGATAGTCGCACGAACGGCGCACCGTGGTGCGGTGCGCCGTTCGTCGACCGTTGCGGTCACTTCATTCGCCAGGCTCCGGCGGGTCGTTGACGGTTGGCGGCTGATCCTTGCCCCGGAACGCCTCGGCGAAAGCATCGCGCGCGCGGCCGAAGGCATCGGTGACGCTGGACATCGCGTCGCTCGTCTTGTCCGTGTAGTAACTGGCGGCATCGGACAGGTCGTCGCCAAGTCCCTGGGCTTTCTCACCCCGCCGCGCATACACGCCACTCACGATCGCGTCATACGCCCCGCTCGCGCGCCAGCGTTCGAGCTCACCCGCCCGCACGGTGTTGAACGGATGCTCGCGAAACGCCGTATTGAACACACGGACGATGCGATCCCACGCATCGCCCGCCGATTCGTAGGCCGCGGCCTGGACCATGAACGCGTTCACGCTGGTCTGGTCTCCCAGATCGCGGCCACCGGCGAGACGCATGAATGTTGCCTGCGCGACCAGATGGTCCTGGACCGCAAGCAGTCCGGCACGATCTGTAGACAACTCGCTCTTGCGATGCCATTCCAGGAGCGCGAGTTGGAACGGCAGGAGCGCGAGTCCCAGCGGGAACATCGCCATCGAACCGATCGCAATGATGATCAGCGCGATAGTACGGTATGTCATGTGACCGCTCATGATGTGGCCGAGCTCGTGGGCGATCAGGAACCGTCGCTCATCGTCGTTCTCGAGCAGTTCCAGGGCGCCCGACGTGATGACGATGAAGGGCCGCTCGAACCCGATGGCGTAGGCATTCACGCTCGGCGACTGCGAAACATACAGCTCCGGGCGCTGGGGCCAATCAAGCGTTAGACAAACGTCCGTGAGCAGCGCGTCGAGCTTTGGGCGCTGCACCGGACTCACCTGTACGGCGTTCGCCAGAAATAGCTGGCGAACGCCGCGTTCGGTGATGAATCCCGCAACCTTCCTGACAACCTCATCGAATCCGGGAATCGCGCGCAGCGTGTTGAGCGCCGCACGATCGGCAGGATGCTCCCAGGCGCGGGAGGAAATCTGCGGCAGCGGAGTGGGCATGAACCGGGCTCCTGAACAGTGTGGTACAGCCCTCTACGCGGAATGCGCCGGGAAAGTGTCAGGCCGTGCAATGCTCACCCGGCAGATCATCCGCCCGGTTCAGACGACGTGGAACGCATGCTCGAGGTCCGCCAGCAGATCGCCCACATCCTCGACGCCGCAACTCAGCCGAATCAATCCTTCCGTGATACCGAGCTGCGCCCTCCGCGCGGGCTCGACACTCGCGTGCGTCATGGATGCCGGATGACTGATCAGACTCTCCACACCCCCGAGCGACTCCGCAAGGGAAAAGAGGCGGCAACGGGTGAGCACTGCATTTGCCCGCTCCTTGCTTCCAAGTTCGACCGAAATCATGCCTCCGAAGCCGGACATCTGCGACTTGGCCAACTCATGCTGCGGATGCGACGGGAGACCTGGATAGATTACGCGCTCCGCACCGAGGCGTTCGACGAGCCACGCCGCGACCTGATGCCCATTCTCGTTGTGCCGAGGCATGCGAAGGTGCAGGGTCTTGGTGCCGCGAAGGGCGAGCCACGCATCGAACGGTCCGGGAACGGCGCCCGCCGCGTTGAGAATAAACTGGAGCCGCGCGGCAAGGACGTCGTCGTTCAGGATAGCGATTCCACCGATCATGTCCGAGTGCCCGTTCAGGTACTTCGTGGTGGAGTGATAGATGATGTCCGCCCCGAACTGGAACGGCTGCTGGAAGTACGGCGACGCGAACGTGTTGTCCACGAGCAGCAGCGCGTCGTGGCGATGCGCGATTTCAGCGGCAGCCCGCAGGTCGCAGATGCGCATCAGCGGGTTCGTTGGCGTCTCGACGAAAACCAACCGCGTGGAGGGACGCATCGCGTCCTCGATGCATTGCGGATCCCGCGTGTCCACCCAGGAGAATTCGAGACCATAGTTACCGAGCAGCTTGTCGAACAGTCGAAAAACGCCGCCGTATAGATTCTCGCCGCACACGATATGATCGCCGGATTTGAACAGCTTCATGATGGAATCGACGCATCCCATGCCCGAGCTGAACGCGAAACCGTGCCGCCCGCGTTCGAGCGCGGCAACGTTTCGTTCGAGCGCTTCTCGCGTTGGGTTCTTGCCACGGGCGTATTCGTAGCCCTTATTCTGACCCAAGGCGTCCTGAACGTACGTGGAAGTCAGATAGACCGGCGTCATGATGGCGCCGGCAAGCGGCTCTGGTCGCTGCCCCGCATGGATCGCACGCGTGGCGAACCCAGCGTCCAAATCGTCGTCGTATACGCGCGTCATGCCGATACTACCTCGGGAAGGGCGTGGTGGGCAAGATAACCAGATGGTCTGAGGGGAGCGAGGACGCTTTCCGCACCCGCAGAACACTATTAAATCAAAACGCTCGTGATCATGTCTGCTGCGCCGCTCGATACCGTACAGTACTGTCTCATCGTGGACGACGAGCCGCGCTTGAGGCAGGTGCTTGTGCACCTGATGCGCAACGACGGATTCACGTGTCTCGAAGCCGGAAATGGCGAGGAAGCACTCGTCCATCTGGAGCAGCACACGATCACGCTCGTCATGAGCGACCTGCGCATGCCCAGGATGGATGGACTGGAATTGCTCAGACAGATCCGCGGCCGTTGGCCCGACATCGCGGTGGTGATGATCACCGCGGTAGCGGACGTAGAGGTTGCGGTGAGCTGCCTGGCGATTGGGGCGATGGACTATCTCACGAAGCCGTTCCATCTGGAGGAGGTCCGCGCGCGCGTGGCGCAGGCGCTCGAGAAGCGACGTCTCGTGGTGGAGAACCGCGGCTACCAGGAGAGTCTGCAGGAAAAAGTTGCCGCGCAGGCGCGCCGACTCGAGGAACTCTTCCTTGCCAGTGTGCAATCGCTCGCGGAAGCGCTCGAAGTGAAGGACCCGTACACGCGCGGCCATTCCATTCGGGTCAGCCACTACTCCGTGGCGATCGCGCGCGAACTTGGACTGGACGGTGAATTGCTCCGACAGATCGAACTGGGTGGGCACGTACACGACATCGGCAAGATCGGCGTCCGTGAAGACGTCCTGAACAAGCCGGGAAAGCTCACCGACGCGGAGTACGAGCACATCATGACGCACCCGATGGTTGGGTGGCGAATTCTCGCCCCCCTGCTCGGCGAGACCCCGGTGGCGTTGAACGTCGTGCGCTCACACCACGAACGGTTCGACGGGCGCGGCGTTCCGGACCGGCTGGCGGCCGGCGCCATCCCGCTCGAGGCGCGCATCGCGGCGGTTGCCGATTCCTTCGACGCGATGACCAGCGATCGGCCCTACCGCCCCGACGGCTTGAGCGTTGACGCGGCCGTGGGCGAAATCGTCCGATGCAGCGGTTCGCAGTTCGATCCGGAGATCGTCGGTGCGCTGGTTTCCGCCGTGGGCGAAGGGCGCATCGTGGTCATTCCTCGCTCTCCGTCGTACTTCCGCGCCGCGGCGTTGGTCTAGACGGGCAGGGGTCCATCGCCCACGAAAGCGTTCACGTCGCGATGATCTCGATGGTGGTCGGCTGCTTGTAGGCGCTCAATCCGTCGTCGCAGCACCGCTTCACGTCCTCGAGTGTCACCGACCCCGTGACGCGGAGATGAATGTCGTTCTCCCGAGTCGGCGCAGGAACCGGGACCACCTCGACGCGCACCACTCCGGAGATCGAGCCCACTACCCGCTCGAGCTCCCGTGGGTAAATGTTGTACCCGTTCCGCGTGAACATCGGCTTGAGCACTCCGAGGAACTCGAAGCTGCCATCCTCGTGGCGCCGGCATTCGTCGCCCGTGTACAGCCAGTCGCCGCGTGTGGCGATTCCGGCGACTCCTCCGATGTAGCCGCGGAACACGTTCGGTCCGCGCACGCAGAGCTCGCCCGCTATCCCGTCGGGGAGCGCTCGATCCTCATGATGGCGCTCGTGGCACCTGTCCTCCGATGAACTGACGATCCGGGCATCCACACCCGGAACTGAAACGCCGAGCATGCCTCGTACATTCGGTCGATTCACGCGGTTGAAGAGGCAAACCGGCCCGGCTTCGGTGAGGCCGTAGCCCTGTCGAAGTTCGTGGCCCGTGCAGTCAGCCCAGCGATCCTGAAGCTCTCGCGACAGGGGGGCACCCCCACAGACAGTGACTCGCAGCGGGATATTGCCGCGGTCGAGGCCACGCCGAGCGAGTGCGGAGAGTAGCGCGTGAAAGATCGCGGGGACGCCAACGAGTTGCGTGAAGACTCCGCTCGCGATCAACTCGGCGGCCTTGGCGGGATTGAACTTCGCCATCGTCGTGACGCGTGCGCCAGCAAGGAGCGGCGCGCTGCAGGTGCCCGTGAATCCGAACAGGTGCGCGAACGGAAGCACCGCAAGGATGTGATCCTCGGCCGCGTTCGCCAGCACTGCGCTCGTGGCGCGCGCGTTCGCCAGCAGGTTGCGGTGCGTGAGGACGGCGCCCAGTGGTACGCCGTCCATGGCGGACGTGTAGACGACAGCCGCTTCTTCGTCTCGTCCCTCCACGTCAATCTGACCTTCCAACGACAATCCGTGGTGCGAGCCCAGATCGACGTCCTGCGATCTGCCGCTACCGACCACGCGGGCGGCCCACGGTGCGTGGTCGAGGAGCACCACCGTCACGCCAGCGGGGACCCGCGCAGCGAGGGCCGCGTTGGTGAATACGGCGCCCACGCTGGCGTTCTCGCACTGAAACGCTATTTCCTGCGGCGCGGCCAGCGGGTTCACAAGCACGGCGCCACGTCCCTCGCTCGCCGCCAAGGCGGTCAGGAACGCGGGGGAGGTGGGCAGCAGGATCGCGGCGCGCCTCCCGCTCAGCGCGCGCACGAGCAGCGCGCTTCGTTGCAGGAGTGTGATCCCGGCGGCAATGAGCTGCTGCACTTCGAACTCGGCCGACGTGCCCGCGCCCATGGCCGCGATGCGGCCGCCGCCCGCGGCGAGGGCGAGCGGGAGGATCGCGAGTGGCTCGGTCACGTGGGCGCTTCGAACGGGATCAGGTTTCCAGGCGTCGCAACGAATTCTTGAGCTTATCGGCAACGCCCGCGAGTTGGCGGCTCGAATCAGCGACGCTCGACATGGCCGCTGTCTGTTCCTGGACGACGGCGCTCACCTGCTGCGCCGTGGCCGCATTCATTTCTGCGCTGGCGGCGAGTGCTTCGATCTCCTGCGCGAGCGCCTCCGCCTCATTCCGCTGCGCATCAGCCGCTTCGACGATTCGGTCGACTGCGTCCGTAGCGGCGGCAATTTCACGATCGATCTGCGTGAGCGCGTCCGCGGACGCGCGGATCACCGACTCGCCAGCGGTGACACGATCGCTCGCCTGGAGGATCTGCTCCTCTGTCCGGACCGCGCTGGTGCGAATCTCGCCGGCGAGGCGGCGGATCTGCTCGAGCGCCCTGGCACTCTCGCCCGCGAGCTTGCGAACTTCGTCTGCCACGACGGCGAACCCCTTCCCATGCTCGCCGGCGCGCGACGCTTCGATGGCGGCGTTCAGGGCGAGAAGATTAGTCTGGCGCGCGATGGATCCGATAACGTCGGTGATCTTTCCGATCCGGCGCGACTTTTCGCCCAGTTCCACTACGGAAGGAACGGCCTCCGCCGTAACGGCACTGATTTCGGCCATTGCGGCGAGCGCCTGTCCGGCGGCGACCGTCCCGCGACGGGTGGTTCGCTGCGCGATGTCCGCGGCTGTGCGTGCCTGTTCGGCATGACGGGCAACGGCCACGGCGCGACCAGCCACCCGACTCGACGCATCGGACGCCTTGCTCACGCCGCGCCGCTGTACAGCGGCGGCCTCGGCGATGTCGCCAGCTGCGCTGGACACCTGTTCCGTCGATGCGGTCATCTGATGCGCACTGGAAGCGAGTTCGCCGGCTGTGCGCGCCACCTGTGTCGCATTCCCGTCGAGTTCCTGCACCAGGACGCGCAGCCCCGCGATCATCCCGCGGAATGCATCAGCAAGCTGACCGATCTCGTCATCCGACTGATAGACGAGCGTGGCGCCGAGTTGTCCTCGCGCCACGCGGTCGGCCTGCTCGGACAGAGCCTTGATTCCCTGCGTGATGCGGCGTGCGCCGAGATACCCCAAGGCGACGGCGATGACGAGCGCGATGGCGGCGTACTCCGCCAGGTCCGCCACCGGCACGCGTCCGCTGGCGGGGATCAGGAGCACAGCGAACGTGAGGAGGACGGCGCCGCCGGCAAGCGCCGCCAGCTTGAGGCGCACGGGAAAGCGATTGGCGGTGCGCAGGGAAAAGGAGGACGGAGAAAGGATGATCGCGCACTAATCTACGCGGGGTTCGGACAGCGCGGTTCGAAGTTACGGGGCGAGGATGGCTCGCGACAAGCGCCGGTTGAGCTTTGCCGCGAGGCACGAGCGCTCTACCTTACGACTTCCAAAGAGGGAGACGACATGTCGCTGGGTGGCACAGGCGGAACGGGCGGTGCAGTGGACGGACTGATGGTCAGCGTGTCCGGCATTCGAGGGCGCGTCGGAGGAGCATTCACGCCTGAGGTCGTCGCGAGATACGCCGCGGCTTTCGGCGCCTGGTCTCTGACACAGGGCATCTCGCGCCAGGTCGTGGTCGGACGTGATAGCCGCGTATCCGGCGCGATGTTTCATCGCATCGTGGTAGGAACGCTGCAACTCGTCGGGTGCGACGTGATCGATATCGGTCTCACGACCACGCCGGGTTGTCAACTGGCGGTGGAGCATCATCACGCGGCCGGCGGGCTGATGCTCTCGGCCAGCCACAATCCGATCGAGTGGAATGCGCTGAAGTTGATCGGGTCGAGCGGACTGTTCCTCCAGGAAGGCGAAGGGCTGGCGATGCGCGCGTTGGTAGAGACAGGCATCCTGTACGCGACTTGGGACCGCATCGGCACCGTCATCGTGGATGCCGACGCGGCCGACCGGCACATCGAGGCCGTGCTTGCCATTCCCTATCTGGATGTACCGGCCATACGCGCGCGTGGGTTCAAAGTGGCCCTCGACTGCGTCCGGGGAGCAGGGGCGACCATCATGCCGATGCTCCTCGAACGGCTGGGGTGCGAGGTGATCGGGATCAACATGGAGCCTGACGGCCGGTTTCCAAGGGAGCCGGAACCGATCCCGGCGCATTTAGGGGACCTCGAGCGCCTCGTGAGGGACAGCGGTGCGGACGTGGGCCTCGCGGTCGATCCCGACGTGGACCGACTAGCCCTGGTGAGCGATGCGGGTAAGGCCATCGGGGAGGACTACACCCTGGCACTGGCTGCGAAGGTCGTGTTGAAGCACCGGAAGGGGCCGGTGGTGACGAACCTGTCCACGAGCGCACTGATCGACGATGTGGCTCGCGGCGCCGGTGTCGAGTCGGTGCGCGCACCGGTTGGGGAGGTCAACGTCGCCGTCAGGATGCGCGAGTTGCGGTCGCCCATCGGGGGCGAGGGCAACGGTGGAGTCATTCTGCCCGAAGTGCATTTGGGCCGCGACGCGCCGATCGGCGCGGCCCTGCTTCTGCAACTGATGGTCGAGGAGAATCGTCCATTGTCGGCGATCGCGGCGTCGCTACCAACCTACGTGATCGTCAAGGACAAGCTGGACAGGCCGAACGCGAGCCTGGAGGAAGTGTACACAGCGCTGCGAACGACGTTTCCGGACGCGAAGGTGGATACGCAGGATGGCCTTCGGCTCACGTGGCCGGATCGGTGGGTCCACGTCCGGCCATCGGGCACGGAACCCATCGTCCGCGTGATCGCGGAGGCGCGAGACGAAATAGCAGCACGTGAGTTGGTACGCCGGTCGCGCGAACCGCTCGACGCATTGTCAAGGTGAGCGGACGCGAGTCCGGACCATTCAACAACAGGGACGATACATGTGCGGAATTGTCGGATACGTCGGGGCCAGGAACGCCACTACGCTGCTCGTCAACGGCCTGAAACGGCTGGAGTATCGCGGGTATGATTCCGCCGGCGTATCGCTCATGAACGGGCAGGGCGTTGAAACGCGGAAGGCGAAGGGGAAGATCGCGATGCTCGAGGCCGCGATCGAGGCACAGCCCATCCACGGTAACATCGGCATCGCGCACACGCGGTGGGCGACGCATGGGCCACCCAACGAATGCAACGCGCATCCGCACCACGATTGTTCGGGGACGATCTCGCTCGTGCATAACGGCATCATCGAGAACTATTCGCCTCTGCGCGCGATGCTGCAGAAGACCGGGCACACCTTCGTGTCGGATACGGATACGGAAGTGTTGGCGCATCTCATCGAGGCCGCGTTTGACGGCAACCTCGAAGAAGCGGTCATCGACGCGTTGGCCCTGGTGGAGGGCACGTACGGCATCGCCGTCATCTCGGCCAAGGACCCTGACAAGATTGTCGCGGCCCGCAAGGGCAGCCCGTTGCTCATCGGGATTGGCGACGGCGAGCACTATGTGGCGAGCGACGTCGCGGCCATTCTCCAGCACACGCGACAGGTCGTGTATTTGGATGACGGCGAGATGGCGATCCTCACGCGCGACAGCTATCGCGTCTGTGATCTCGACGCAAAGACTGTCAAGAAGGGAGTGAGCCGCATCGACTGGGATCTCGACAAGATCGAGAAGGGCGGCTTTGCCCACTTCATGCTGAAGGAGATCTTCGAGCAGCCCCAGACAATTGAAAACACGATGCGGGGCCGCAGCGTGGACGAAGACGGCTTCTCGAAACTCGGCGGGCTGAATCTGTCCAAGGAGTTCCTGCAGCATCTTGACCAGATCATCATCACGGCTTGCGGTACGAGCTGGCACAGTGCGTTGATCGGCGAGCTGATGATCGAGGAACACGCGCGCGTTCGCGTTGAAGTCGAGTACGCCTCGGAGTTCCGATATCGCAATCCGATCGTGTCCGAGCAGACGCTCTGTGTGGTCATTTCGCAGTCCGGTGAGACGGCCGACACGCTGGCGGCGATGCGTGAAGCCAAGCGCCGCGGCGCCAAGACGCTCGGTCTCGTGAACCAGGTGGGTTCGACAATCGCCCGCGAGGACGACGGCGGCGTCTATCTGCACGCCGGGCCTGAAATTGGCGTCGCGTCGACGAAGGCTTTTACGAGCCAGGTCATCGCGCTAGCCCTCCTGACGCTCAAGCTGTCGCGCCTGCGGAACATGTCGGTGGTGCAGGGAAGAGAGATCACCCAGGCGCTTGCGGCGCTTCCCGCGCAGATCCAGACTATTCTCGACAGCGCATCCGACATCGAGAAGATCGCCGAGGCGTTCGTAGACGCGGAGAACTTCCTCTATCTCGGTCGCGGTTACAATTTTCCGGTCGCGCTCGAAGGCGCGCTCAAGCTCAAGGAGATCAGCTATATCCACGCCGAAGGGTATCCCGCGGCTGAGATGAAGCATGGGCCGATAGCCCTGATCGACGAGAACATGCCGGTGGTGTTCATCGCGCCGCACGACGCGGTGTTCGACAAGGTCGTGTCCAACGTGCAGGAGGTGAAGGCACGAGGCGGGCGTGTCATCGTAATCACGAGTCGGGAGGAGCCTGCGCTGGCGGGCAAGATCGACTACGAGATTCGGGTACCGGAAACGATTGACATGCTCTATCCGGTGCTGACCGTCATCCCTCTTCAGTTGCTGGCCTACTACATCGCCGCGAAGCGCGGCCTCAATGTGGACCAGCCGAGAAATCTCGCGAAGTCCGTGACGGTGGAATAGTAGTTTGGATTGAAGAAATCGAACCCGTGCGACGACGTGTCTGTGGGTCATCGCTGGTCCCCGCCCTCTTGCGCCGCACGCGCAGGCATCCGATGATAGCATTTCCCCTGAGCGGAGGCTTCGATGCGCTCGATTTCGTTCCTTGCCCTCCTGCTTGCGACCACCGCCCTCGCGTGCCGCCCTCGTGATGCGGATTCCGAAGATGGTGGGGCGAAGGTGCGCGTCCAGCGCGGCACCGCCGGCGCTGGAGAGGCCAGCGCGCTGCTCGGCGTCGGTGATATCCGCATCGTCAGCATGGATAGCGCCATCGACCTGGCGATGATCGGCGATACGATCAGTTCCGGACTCTCCCCGCAGACGCTGGCGAAGGTTCGTCGGGACACCGACTCCGGCAAAGTGCAGGGAAGTGGGCTCAGCGCATCGATCGAGAAGATGGTAAAGGGCACGGTGCAGAGCGCGATCGGCACGAGAGTCGCGCTCCCCCTGTCGGCAATCCGGCAGGCGCACTATCACGACGGCAAGATCGACTTCGACTGGACGGGCAAGCCGTCAAAGCTCTTTACGCGCGCCAACGTCAACAGCAAGGGATTGCTCGAGTCGTTCAGCCCCGAAGAATCGCAGCGGCTCGTCGATGCGGTGAATGCGCGTTTGAAGTCGCGGAAGACCATGTAATGGGGTCATCTTCGCTTCGTCCGCGCTCGGTTACCGAACTGGTTGATGTGGCGTTTCAGATCCTGCGCGCGCACTATGGGCAATTCGTTGTCTGTTCCGCGCTGGCGTATGCGCCCTTGCTGCTGTTGCGCCTGATGGTCATCGGCGATCCGCGCCGTTTCCTGACGGGCTCAATCCAGAGCACGGCGGACGTCACCGGTCTGCTGTGGGTTCTCGTGGAGTCGAGTCTCGGCGGCTGGCTGACGTTTACGCTTATGGATTCGGTGTTGGTCGGCTGCGCGTCGCAGGCGTACTTGGGCGACGACGTGAATGCCGGAAAGGCCTTGCGCCGAGCCGCTGCGTGTCTTCCGCGCGTCCTTGCGGCGGGCGTTGCGTGGTTTGTGTTTGTCTGCATCGGGTTCATGGCGTTTCTGGTGGGCGCGGTGTACGTCGCGGCGCGGTGCTTCGCCGTCACGCCGTCCATCGTGCTGGAAGATGCGGGGGTCGTGGGGGCGTTTACCCGGTCCTCCGAATTGTCAAAGGGTCGGAAGCGTCACATTCTCAACACGCTGGGTCTCGTCGTGTTGATCTATTGGATCGTCGTCTTCGGCGTGTCGGTCGCGACCTCGCTGTTCGACAGCTTTGTGCTGAGCACTCTCATCACCTCGGTGGTGACGGTGCTGGTGTACCCGGTGGTCGCCATCACGGAGACGCTGCTGTACTACGATGCACGCATTCAGAGCGAAGGGCTCGACATCGAGCTGATGGCGCAGGATCTCGGTCTCGCCAGCCTGCCGGACGCGATTCCGCGCTGAGGCGGGGATGCTCCTTCTGCAAATTGGCGAGCGCAACTGGCCCGCTGGGGCGGTGCACGATACCGTCGCGGTGGTGCTGCGCGATCCGGCGTTCGCTCGCTCGCTGCAGCGCTCGATTGCTGATGTGCTCATGCTGTGGCTCGGAGAGTGGTTCGGACGCCTGCAGCGATACGTGAAGCATTTGCCTTCAGCCCGGGTGGTCGTGATCGGTGTCGCGGCAGTGATCGTGCTGGGCATCGTCGCGAGGCTGGTCCTGGCGGCGCGCGCGCGGACCGACGAGAGGCACCGACTGGTTCGGCGCAGAGGGGGGACGTTACACGACGATGAGTGGCTCGCCGCCGAGCAATTGATGACGGCGGGTCGTTTCGAAGAGGCCGCGCATGCCTTGTATCGCGGCGTCACAGTCGGTCTGGCCTCGAGCGACCACCTACACCTGGATCCGTCAAAGACCAGCGGCGACTACGCTCGGGAGTTGCGTCGGCGGGGCTCCTCATCGTTTGAAGCGTTTCGCGCGTTCGTAAGGCGATTCGACGTCGCGGTGTACGGGCACGGCGGATGCGATGCGGAGGCGGTGAGGAACCTGAGCGCCCTGAGCGCTCCCTTTCGCGCCAGGACTCGGGCAGCATGACGATTCCCGACGCTCCGCCCACACGGGACTGGTGGACTCGGCCAATCATCGTGCTGCCGGCCATCGGTATCGTGGCACTGATCGTGGCGCTCCTCACGCCCCAATCCGCCTCCGGCCGGATGGGCGATTCACGACTCTCGTCGCATCTCGCTGGTGCGCTTGGTGCTCGGCTCCTCTCCGAGACGGCGCATCGGCTGGGGTGGCGCGTCATTCAGCGGGACAGTCAACCGGCGCCCTTGGTCGCGGATGGACACATCATACACGCGGTACTTGCACCTCCCGCTCCGATCACCCGATCGGAAGCGCATGGGTATCTGGAGGCAGTTCGTGGTGGCGATGCACTGCTCCTGGTGCTCGACCAACGCACGCCGCTCTCTGATTCGCTGGGCGTAAGCCAACTGGCGCGCGATGGAATTCTGCCGCCACCCCGCGCCGTCGGCACGTGCGTGCGACACTCCGGCCTCGCGCCGCCCCTGTGGGTTGATGGACGAGTCCATCTGCTGGGCGTGCGGTGGCTGCGAGGCGAACCCGCGAATCTCACGGTATTTTCTGCCCTCCAGCGCGACGACCGCGGGACGGCCCATCCTGGCGATGCGGCCGTTGGATTCGCGTATGGCCGCGGACGGATCGTGGTGGTGGGAGACCCGGACCTGCTGCGAACCGACGTGCTGCGGCACTGCCCCTGGGGCGCCGCCGTGATTGCCATTCGGCTGCTCGAGTATCTTCGCGCGGGTGGACCAGAGCCGCGCTCGACGCTTGCGTTTGACGAGTATCATCAGGGCTTCGGCGCGCATCCGGGCATACCGGACGTCGCCTCGGCCTTTCTCTTCGAACATCCCATTGGCCGGACGATACTGGTGGCTGTTTTCGCGGCCCTCGTCTGGCTGGCGGCAGCCGCCGTACGGCCCTTCGTGCCCGCCGCATCGGAGGGCGTCGAGCGCCGGGATCCGCTGGAACACGTGGATGCCCTCGCACACGCATACGAACAGGTGCATGCGTCGCGTACGGTGACAGTGCGGCTCCTGCGCGGCATGCGCTGGCGCGTTGAGCGTGGAACGGGGGCGTGGCGCTCGCGGCCGGATGATGCATTCCTCGACGCGGCCGCAACCCGCGCCCCCGCTCTGGCCAGTGACGTGTCCCTGGTGCGTCGCGCTCTTCGGGATTCGATTCCGGACCGCGAACTTCCCGAACTTGGCGCAGCCCTTCGCCGCATCGAGCATACTCTGACCATGACTGCCGTATGAGCCCGACTATCGATTCCGCGCAGGGCGCTGCACTCCTCGAGCGCGCGCGTCAAGCCGTCGCGACCAGGATAGTGGGACAGGACATCACCGTCGCGGATACGCTGGTGGCGTTTCTCGCGCGCGGGCACGTACTCATCGAGGGCGTGCCCGGGACGGCGAAGACGTTGCTCGCGCGCTCGCTGGCCGCGTCGCTCGGACTCCGTTTCGCACGCATTCAATTCACGGCCGATCTCATGCCCTCGGACGTTACCGGCGTGAATGTGCTGCGCGATCCTGCGCGCGGCTTTGAGTTCCAGCCGGGCCCGGTGTTCACCGACGTGCTACTTGGTGACGAGATCAATCGCGCGCCGGCCAAGACTCAGGCCGCTCTGTTGGAGGCGATGGCCGAACGGCAGGTAACGATCGATGGCGTTTCGCGACCGCTCGGCGACGCGTTCACGGTGTTTGCGACCCAGAATCCGGTGGAGCACGAGGGCACGTACCCGTTGCCGGAAGCCCAACTCGACCGCTTTCTCATCAAGACGGTGATGCCGTATCCGTCTCGTGAGGCGGAACTCGAGCTGCTCGCGCGCTATGAGCGGGGGTTCGACGCCGAGCGCCTCGACGACACCGCGCTGTCAGGTGCATTGTCCGGTGAGGAAGCGATCGCACTTCGAGGCCTTGTGGATATCGTGCGAGTGGCCGACGAGGTACGCGCCTACATCGCCGACATCACGCGCACCACTCGGGAGGAGCGAATGCTTGCGCTCGGTGCATCGCCGCGGGCAACCGTCGCGCTCTTCCGAGCGGCCCGTGCCGTCGCGGTACTCGAGGGGCGCGATTTCGCGACGCCAGACGACGTCAAGAGCATTGCACCAGCGGTGCTCCGGCACCGGATCGCCCTGTCGCCTGAATTGGAAGTCGAGGGCCGTACTGCGGACGATGTCCTGCAGGCGATACTGGACCGCGTACGCGCGCCGGAGTGATCCCGTGTCTTTTCTGGATGCCGCGAGCGGGAGCTGGAGGGCGATTCGTGAGGCGGTCGCGTTTGTGCCGACGAAACGGCTGGCGTGGATGATCGCTGGCATCGCGCCGCTGTGGCTGCTGAGCGGGTGGCGTGTTGGCTTCGTCGTCGCGGCCGCGGCCTCGGGCGCCCTGCTCGTCGCCGTGATAGTGGACGTCGCAGCACTTCCCACCCGTCGAGACGTCGATGTACGACGGATCTTTCCCGATACCGTCGGAGTGGGTGATACCGCAAGTGGGGAGTACCGAGTGACGTCGCATTGGGACCGTCCGCTCGAGGTGACTGTGTACGATGCGCTGCCAGCACGGTACCTGTCAGGCACGCAGCTTTTCGGGGAGGCTTCCATTCCGCCCCTGGGCGCTATCGGCATTCACTTCGAGGCGGTGGGAGCGTCGCGCGGCGAAGTATATCTGGGGGAGATCGCGCTTCGTCTGCGAAACCCCTTGGGCCTGACCGCCCGGACGGCGACGTATCCCCAACGCGATCGAGTTCTTGTCGCTCCGTCGCTGGGCGGGGTAAAGCGATTCCGTTGGATGGCCGTGCATCACCGTCTGTCGACCGTAGGGGTACGCCAGGCCCGACGCCGCGGCGAAGGACGGAGCTTCGCGCGGCTGCGAGACTACGTCGTCGGAGACGATCCTCGGCACATCGATTGGAAGGCGACCGCTCGTCGAGGACACCCCATCACGCGCGAATTCACGGTCGAGCAGTCACAGACCGTGTTTCTGCTTATCGACGCTGGACGATCGATGACGCAGTTGGCGGGACCCTACCCGCGGTTCGAATACGCGCTCTCGGCCGCGCTGTTGTTGGCCGATGTCGCCATCACGGCGGGAGACTACATCGGCGCGCTGGTCTTCGACGATGAACCTCGGGCGTTCATGCCCGCGCAGCGGGGCGTGAGGGCCCTCCATTCGCTCCGGACGGCGCTCGTCTCCGTTCAGCCGACGTTCGTCGAACCGGATTACGCCGCAGCCTTCCGTGCACTGGCGCAACGGCAACGGAAGCGCGCGCTGATCGTGCTCGTGACCGACGTCATCGATACGCGTGCGTCACGTGCCTTGCTGGCGCATCTCACGAAGAGCGCGACTCGGCACCTCGCCGTTGTGGTCGCGCTTCGCAATGACGTGTTGCTGCGAGCGGCTCGTCCAGCGGGGACCGGCGTGTCCGAATTGTACGCGAGCGCGGCCGCGGAAGAATTGATTGCCGAGCGGCTGACGGCGCTGCAACGCATGCGCGACGCCGGCGTCGTTGTGATCGATGTGGCTCCCGACGCCATGGCCGCCGCCGTGGTGAATCAGTACCTGGAACTCAAGTCACGCGGGGCGATTTGACCGTCGCGAGCGCCAGCGTCGCCGGCGCACCCAGCGGTGTGCCCGGTGCGGCGCGCTCCGGGCGCCGTCCCCCGCGGAGATACGCTATGAGAAGGACGAGGGTCACGCCGCTCACCGCAAGCTTCGCTTCGATAGGCCACCATTCGATCGGCGACACGAATCCTTCGAGCGTGCCGGCGACGATCAATAGCAACGTCGAGCACGCAATGAGTCGTACGGCGCGCCGCGAGTTTTCCACGAGCGCCGAGGCCCGCGCTCGCCGCCCCGGCAATATCAATCCCGCCGCCATGAGGAACGCGCCTCCCCCGGCCACGCAGATCGCGAACAACTCGAGCACACCGTGTGGCGCGACGAATGCGAAAAGGAGGGCAGCGATGCCTTTGCTTGCGTACAGGCCGACGACACTACCCATGGAAATGCCGTTCAGAACCAGCATGAAAACGCTCAGCAGCCCGCCCGTGATGCCGCCGGCGAACACCGCGAACGTCACCTGCACGTTATTGGTGAGAATGCGGCTCGCCATGACCGGCCGGAGCAGCTGGGGGTCGTCGATGTAACCTTCGCCGAACCTGGCGCGTCGCACGCCATCTTCGGCGCGCTGCAGCATCCCCGTTGGTAGCAGGCGGGCGGCGAGCGCAGGCGAGCGGGCCACACCGACGCCAGCGATCACGGCGGGCCCGAACAGCAGAAGCCCCGCAAGCGCGATGGGCGCAGCACTCCTGCGCACTTCTCGGGGCACATCGGTGAACAGGAAGCGCAACGCGCCGCGCAGGCCCAAGCCTCGGTCGCGATAGAGTAGATTGTGCGCGCCCGCCACCAGCCGGCCGAGGAGGAACATCTCGTCCAACGCGCGACCGCGCGAAGCCGTGCGCAATCGCGCCATGTCCGCGGACAATGCGCGGTACTCCGACACGAAATCGCGTACCCCATCTTCTCCGAGCGCTCGCAGGCCGCTCTGCTGCGCGAGCGCGAGGCGAGCGCCGAAGGTTGCCCAGCGAGGCTGCCCGGCTGCGATGAGTGCTTGGCGTTCCCGGCCCGCACCGACGTCGCCACGCGCCGCAACGCCAAGTATCCGCGCGCGACGCTCCGCTTCGTGCAGCTCGAGCAGCCGTGGCCCCGCGGGACGTGCGTCATTGGGCATCGCCGCGGCGAAGCGCACGGCCAGCTGCTCCGCCAACGCGGCGCGACGAAGCGGTTGGAGCGCGCTCCATCGTTCCACGAAGCGCGAGAGCACCGCGTACTGGTCCTCGCTCAATGCCGTCTGTAGCGGCCGCGCACTTCCGGCCATCTCACGCTTCCCGCGAAGAGGTGCGCGGCGTGGTCCGGTATCCTCGCGAACCACGATCGTACCGGCGACGATGTCGCCCACTCTGCGGCTACGCTTGGTGACGAGTAGGCTGATGATCCCCACGAGGTAGAGCAGGCCCGGCTGCATGTCGATGATTCGCACGAGGTTCCGCACTGCGGACACGCCAAGAGTTATCGAATAGCCGCCTTCGCGAACGACCCGGAGACGGTGAATCCGTTTCCCCGGTGTCTGACCATCCATCAGGCCCTCGAACAGGACGTAGTAGCCCCACAGGATGGCGAACTGCGCGAGCCCCAGGATTGCCAGCGCCCAGCTTGCGCTCGAATCGAAGGAGAGTGCGGATCGTGGCCCGAGCGCGACAATGGCAACGATCAGCGCCACAAATGCCAGGATGCAGATGAGCAGATCCGTCAATGCGGCCAGTACGCGCGACCCAACGCCGGCCAGCGAGTAGGTCAAGACCACGAGCTCGGGGGTCTCGACGTCGACGGTCTGCTCGAACTGGCGCGTGGACATCCGGGTAAGGTCGCCCGTTGCGACCCGCCGAACAAGCAGCCCGATTACCTTTGGCTCATCACTCCTTCCTCTGCCATGCGAGTACTGCTTCAGCGTGTCACCAAAGCCGACGTGCGCATCGGCGATCGGACGAGCGGCCGCATCGATCGCGGGTATGTGCTGCTAGTCGGGTTCACGCATGCCGACACCGCGGACACCATCGAATGGATGGTCGACAAGATCCTCGGCTTGAGGCTGTTCGCGGACGCCGACGGCAAGATGAATCTGTCGCTGGCCGAGATCGGCGGAGGCGTGCTCGTCGTCTCGCAGTTCACTCTGTATGGGGACGCCGCGAAGGGCCGCCGTCCTAGCTTCCTCCAGGCCGCACGCCCCGAGGTAGCAGTCGCGCTCTATGAAGCATTCCTCTTGCTCCTGCGTCGACGAAATCCGGTCGTCGAGTCGGGGGAGTTCGGCGCCATGATGCAGGTGTCACTCGTGAATGACGGACCTGTCACCCTGTGGCTCGAGCGATGAAGGCGCTGCGGGTCATTCTCGCCTCACAGTCGCCGCGACGGCGCGAGCTGCTCACGCTGGTGGGCATCCCGCACGAAGTGCGGCCCATGGACATCGACGAGTCGTACCTCGCTGGCGAGCACCCGCGGGCGCATTGCGATCGGCTCGCGCGCGAGAAGGCGGCACTCGTGGCGCGCGACGAATTCGATGCGGTCGTCATCGGCAGCGACACCATCGTCGTGGTGGACGGCGATGTGCTCGGCAAGCCCCGCGACGACGCACATGCTGTGGAAATGCTCAGCCGCCTTTCGGGGCGGTCGCACGCGGTCATGACGGCCGTCGCCGTCCAGTGGCGCGGCGTCGAGCGCTCCGCCGTCGAGGAGGTAGGAGTGACCTTTCATCCACTTACCCCAGACGAGATCCACGCCTACGTCCGGACACGTGAACCCATGGACAAGGCCGGCGCGTACGGCATTCAGGGCTTTGGTGCGACAATCGTCGAGCGGGTGGATGGGGATTACTTCGCCGTGATGGGACTGCCCCTGCAACGGATGGTACGGCTGATGGCGCAACTCGGCGTGACTTACAGGTTTGGTGCACTCACGGGCACCCCGTAATGCGAGCGCCAGTACTCGACCTTGTCGAGTACGTCCCGCACGCTGATGCGGGGCATGCGCCCCGGACGATTCTCCATCGAAATCGGGTAGTCCTCGCCGGGTTCACCGTACGCGTCGACGAGCAAGTCGTGAAAGCGCCGATACGGTCCGACTCGCTTTGGATTCGTGTATCCCATGAGCGAGATTACAGGCCGGTCCAGCGCGACCGTCATGTGGAGAGGGCCGGTATCGGGCGAGAGCACCAGCGCCGATCCGTCGAGGATGCCGACGAGGTTGCGTAGCCCGCTGCCCAGCGCGGAGACAACTGGCACGCGCGCCTGCTCGAGAATGATGCGCTCCGCAGCAAGTTCGCGCGGAGAGCGCCCCCCTACCAGCACAGGCTGCAGGCCAAAGTCGCTATAGAGCGCGTCGGACGTCTTCGCCCATCGCTCCGGCAGCCAGTCCTTGTCCGCTTTGCTCGTCGCGACGACGATGGGCGCGATGGGGCGATCGAACTTGGCGAGGAACTCGCGCTGCCAGGAGCGCTCGTGCTCCCACGGACCGAGATCCCACGTTACCGGCTCGTGGGGAATACCAAGTACTTCGAGGAACTCGAAATACTGGTCCTGGACATGCTGGCCGCCTCGCGCTGGAATCCGGTCCGTGGTAAAGAGCCAGTTCAGGTCGCGCGCGCGAGCCCGATCAAAGCCCAATTTCAGGGGCGAATGCGTGAACCAGGTCACGATGCCAGCCTTGAAGTAGACCTGCAGTGAGAATACGACATCGAACTCCCGTTGCGCGAGCGCCCGACGTACGGCCGGGTAGGCGCGCCACCCGCGAGACCGTTCGAATTCGATGATGTCGTCCACCGCCCAATGGCCGCGCACGAGGCTAGCGGCGCCGGGCTGCAGCACCCACGTGACCCGCGTTGCCGGGCTTTGGCGCTTGAGTGCGGTAAGGAGCGGCAGTACGTGCACGGCGTCGCCGACCGCGGACATCATCACGATGCCGATCCGGCGCAATGAAGGACGAAGCATTGATGGAACCTAAGCCAGTCGTTCGAGGGGTGCGGCCTCACTATCCACAATCGGCCGACGATAGGCGGCGAGCGCCGTTCCACTGATGCGGACCAGCGGCAGCCGCGTCCCGAGCTCGTTGAGCGCACGATAAACGCCAGGTGAATGCAGGGGGCCATTGTAGTCGTGCCAAAGCACGAGCCCCCCTGGCCGGACCAACTGAAGTGCCTTGGCGCTGTCGCTGACGACATACGAATACGCGTGAGAACCGTCCACGAAGACGACGTCGCACCGACCCGCCCACGGCGAAACGTCCAACGCTTTGCTGTCGCCGAAGATCTGCTCGATCCTGGATTCGGCCTCCGTTCCCGAGTAGAGGAATTGCGTGTAGTTCGACTCGCGAAGGGCGTAGGATACGTCCCTCGTATCGTCGTCCGAGTCGACCTTGTACTCGGCCCGATCGTTCGGAGCGAGCGTCACCGTGACCACACGCGCATCCGGCGGCGCATTGCGGGCCCAGAGATAGGCGGTTTTCCCGGTGCAGGTGCCGAATTCGAAAAGCAGATGGGCGTTCTTCGCAAGGGCAGCGAGAATCCACGCCTCCCCGTCGCTGGTCCCGCCGTCCACCGCGTACGGCCCGCGTCCAACGAAGGCGACTTCCGTATCGCATCGTGGCCCAAACGGCCCCGGTGCGAACAGGGGATCTACAGCTTCCGGCATCACGGCGCGAATCGGCCAGTTCCCGAAATAGTTACGCTGCTTCCGCTGCGCCCGCTCCCGCAGCAAGCGCGACGTGAGCCAGACCACGATCGCCAGCCACATGAGATTGGCGATGGCAAGCACACGCATCACGACGACTCCGGAATACCCGCACCAACTCTATCACGCATTCGCTTCGCGCTCGTCAAATACGCCGCCTCGCTCATCCCGCCATTTGCGCGCGGAGCGCAGCAGCCGCTGCAGGTTACCGGTCCTTACTCTCGCGGAGCCGGGCAGGTCGAAGGTCACGCGGTCAACGTCCAGGACGTACGCGGTGAGCGTGTCGCCGGACTGGGTCAGGAGGACATTCTTGACGTTGAGGTCCCAGTGTCGGGCGCCGGCCGCGGCAAGCCCGTGCAAGAGCCTGCGCGTGGCAGCCCACGACTCGGCCCGCATGGACTCCGGTTCGACGGGTTGCATGTAGCTCGCGAGATCCCTGCCGCCCACGACTTCACGCGTAACGACGTCCGCGCGACAGAACACGACCGCGGCAGGTGCCAGACCGTACATGAGCACCTCCGGCGTCGGAATGCCCGCCTCGGCCAAACGGCGAGCGATCCGCAACTCGTCTGGTGCTCGCGACGGCGGAACGAACAGGTCGCGCGTCAGGCCGGCAAGGAATCCACCGTGCTGGTTGTGCCTCACCACTGCGCATTCGCGTGAAATCGGCAATGCGATGGCAAAGGCCACCCCTCGGCCCTGGAGGGGCCGGCATGCGGGAATGTGCGAAGCGGCTTCGTGCAGCGAACCGTTCGCCAGCAGGGCATTCGCGTCGGCGGCGTTGCGCTCGAGCGCGATCGCGACGCGCCGCCCGGCCGTGACGCGCACGTAGCCAGGCGGGATACTGCCAGGAATCATCCGCGCCGGACTCGATACACCTTCACCGGCTGGCTCTTGTTCTTGAGCTCCATCGGCGGGCACTCGTCCAGGGGCGGTGGAAACGAGAGAGCACATCGCATGTTCTCGGACAGCAGGATTTCGGCAGGTTCCGCCTTGCCGCAGAGCCGACTGGCCGTATTCACCGTGTCCCCGATGACGGTGAACTCCAAGCGGCGCTCCGAGCCGATGTTGCCCGCGAACGCCTCGCCGTAGTTGAGGCCGATGCCGATTTGAAGCGAAGGCCGCCCCTCGGCCAGCCAACGCACATTGAGTTTGACAAGCTCGTCCATCATATCGATCGCGGCAGCCATGGCTTGATCGGCGTCGTCGCTGCTGCCGATCGGTGCACCCCACTGCGCCATCACGGCGTCGCCGATGAACTTGTCCAGCGTTCCGCCATGGCGGAACACGCACTCCACCATTTCGGTGAAGTACTCCGTAAGCAACGTCGCCATCGCGTCCGGATTCATGGTCTCGGAGAGCGCCGTGAAACCACGGATGTCGCTGAAGAGCACGGCCACCGCCCGCTTGTCGCCACCGAGGCGCAGGGCCTCGGGAGAGCTGGCAATGCGCTCCGCCAGCTGCGGGGCGAAGTAGCGCTCGAAGTTGCTGCGCACGATGCCCTCCCGGCGGATCCGCTCAGCGAACTGCGAGTTCTCTATGGCGACTGCCGCGATGCCGGCGAACGCGACCAGGAATTCGAGATCTTCATCGCCGAAGCGATGGGTGATGCTGGGTGTGTCCACATAAAGCACGCCGAGGACTCGGTCCTCGCTGCCGATGAGCGGCGCGCAGATGGCCGAGCGGACCTGCTGCATCAGAATGGACTGTCCGCCGAATCGCTGATCCTCTCCGGCGTTGTCGGAGAGGAGTGCGACCTTTTCTGTGACCGCTTTTCTTGCGATCGACTGGGGCACCGCGCGCGGGGCGTCGCCGCCCCGCTTGTCGCGCGAAATCTTCGGCTGCAGTTCACCTTGCGCGTCCACAAGGAGAATCGCCACGCGATCCACCTCGAGCGTCTGATACGCGTAGCCAACGATCTTGTCGAGAATCGTGTCCACGTCAACGGCGCGCGTCAGCCCTTTCGACACTTCCAACAGTGTGGCGAGCTTCTGCTGGCTCTTGTCGCTTGGCGGCGCGCTCAGCGGTGACATCGCCACGCGCGTCATACCGCCCGGCGTCGTAGAGGGCGTACTCAGCGAGGCGAGCGCCGCCGCGGAGTCCCTCATGGGCAGCTGACGCACGATCGTGGCACCAGGCGGGGCCGCCATGGGCGGAGCCGGCGCGTGCTCCGGGACTGCCGGGTAGAATGCTTCCAATTTGAACGGCATCTTCCCGAACGCCACTTGGTCGCCAACCACTATAGTTCCTTGCTCCACCTTGTTGCCGTTGATGAAGCAGCCGTTGCTGGAGCCCAGGTCACGCAGGCGCAGGGTCTGGCCGTCCACGATCAACTCGGCGTGGCGACGCGAAATGGTGGCGTCGAACACCGGCAGGTCGGAGGTAGGCGAACGCCCCACGAGGAGCGTGACGCCCTCGTGAAGATCGTAGGATTGCGTGCCGTCGGGATTGATGAGACGAAGTGCCATCGGGCTCGAATATGCGTTGCGGAAGGGATGCCGCCTAGTCGGCGCCGGCTCGACTTTCCCGTACCATGGCGTCGCGCACCCGTCCTATGGCCGTGAGCATCGCACGCGCTTTGTTCTCAGACTCCGTCCATTCGCTGGCCGCAACAGAATCCTGAACGATGCCGCCTCCCGCCTGGACGTTCGCAATTCCATCGACAATGACGCAGGTGCGAATGGTGATGGCCATGTCCATGCGAGTACCGCCGGCCGCGATGTACCCCACTGCGCCGGCATAGGGCCCCCGCCGCTCAGGCTCCAACTCGTCGATGATCTCCATGGCGCGGACCTTTGGAGCGCCCGTCATGGTACCGGCCGGAAAAGTGGCCCGGAATGCATCCAACGCATCCAGGCCCGGCCGAAGCGTTCCCTCGACGTTGCTCACCAGATGCAGCACGTGGGAATAGCGCTCCACATGCATGAAGTCGCTGACGCAAACGCTGCCGTACTCCGCGATTCGCCCCACGTCGTTGCGGCCGAGGTCCACGAGCATCACATGCTCGGCGCGCTCCTTTTCGTCGGTAAGCAGTTCGTGCGCCATTGCGGCATCCGCCTCGAGCGTGGTGCCGCGCGGCCGCGTGCCGGCGATCGGACGCACGGTCACTTTGCCCGAGTCCACGCGAACCAGAAGTTCCGGCGAGCTGCCCACCAACTCGATGCCATCGAGCACGAGATGGAACATGTACGGGGAGGGGTTCAGCGCGCGCAGCGCGCGATACAACGCCGCCGAGGGAAAATCATGCGGCACCCGTATTCGGCGTGCCAGCAGCACCTGGAACGCGTCACCCGCGAGAATGTACTCCTTGATGTGCTCAACGTTGGCGACGAACTGCTCCTCGCTCATGTTCGACTCTCCATGGGCACTCGGGGCATCGGATCGCAGATCGAGCGTCGGGAGCGCGATCGGCGCGCGCAGGCGCGCGATGGTGCGCTCCACGCTCCGGCGCGCGGAGTCATACGCCGCGCGAAGCGCGTCTTCGGAGAGATCCGCCGACAGCGGCGCGCCGACCACCACGCGAGCCTGCGCGCGCAGATTGTCGATGATTACCAGGGCGTTTGTGAATACGAACAGCGCATCGGGCGCGTCATCTGCCCGAGGGGGAGGCGATGGCAGTCGTTCAATGAGTCTTACGACATCGTAGCTGAAATAGCCCACGGCGCCGCTCCAAAAGCCACCAAGTTCGGAAACCTCCACGGGAGGACACGAGCGAACGAGCGCGTCGAGATCCTCGAGCGGGTTCTCCGGAGTGCGGCGCCCGTGCCAACCGAGCGCGGGAGTCCAGTCTTCCACGACGCCGTTGCGCACGCGCCAGGCGGCGCGCGGGGCGCTGCCGAGAAAGGTATATCGGGCCCAGGTCTCGCCGCCGGCGGGAGCACTCTCGAGCAGAAACGCAAAAGGCGCTTCGCGAAGCTTCGCGAAGGCCGTCACCGGCGTATCGCCGTCGAGCAGACAGTCGCGCCAAACCGGCACGATGTGCTCAGCTTGCGCGCGGGACTTGAATTCCTCGAAGCTCATGTTGCCGTCACACGCGCTTGTCGAGCGATTGCACGCCGGCGACCTTTGAAGAATGCATCGTTCGTTCGCTGCGGCCTGCGCCGCCTACGGGTTGTTGTTGGCGAGCGCAGCGGCCAACGCAGCCGGCGCCCAAGTGTGGAACGACGCCCGCTCGCGTGCTCTCGTAGAGCGTGCCACGGCTCGGCGCGCCGAGCAACTCGCGGACACCGGCCTCAAGGACTACAAGGCCGTTGCGCATGGATACGTCACCTTCCTCGCCCAGATCGGTGAGGGTCTCGCCGAGCCACCTAGGGTAGTGAAGGCCGACGAACTGGTGAATGAAGTGTATTGGCGCGCGCCTAATCTGAGCAAGCAGCGCATCCTCGGCCGCCGCGACACGTTGCTGCTGCCCACGGACATCGCCTATCACCGCGATCACCTGGGTATCGTGCAAAACAACTTTCCTGCCATCATTCGCCTCGGGGACGGCGATGAGGTCGTAGACGTGCCCCATCCCCTGTCTCCGGCAGGCCTGGAAACCTACGACTTCGCAATTACGGACTCCCTGACCATGCACATCCCCGGGCGCACCATCAATGCGCTGGAGGTGAAGGTCCGTCCCCGGGACGATCGAGCACCAAGAATTGTGGGCGCGCTGTATATCGAAAGTTCGGACGCACAGGTCGTCCGGATGGCGTTCAACTTCACCCGCGCGGCATTTCGTGACGACGCGCTGGAAGATCTGTTCGTGGTGGTGGAAAACAGTCTTGTCAACGGCCGCTTCTGGCTTCCGCGCAGGCAGGAGTTGGAAATCCGGCGCGGCGGCACTTGGCTCGACTACCCCATTCGCGGCATCATTCGCGGCAGGTGGGAGATCGGCGACTATCAAGTGAACGTCGGTCTCGGCTGGGATTTCTTCGCGGGCCCCGAGATCACTTTCGCGCCAAAGGCGGTGTCCGACACGTTTCACTTCGGCGGACGAATTCTCGACTCGCTGCCGCCCGACGTCCGCGTCGCTACGGACGCGGATATTCGACGTGTGCAGGAGGAAGCGCGGACGCTCGTCCGCGCGCAGGCCCTTCGTCGCCCGCAATCGGTAGTGCTGTCTGCGTCCGGCGTGTCGGACTTCGTGCGGTTCGACCGCGCGGAAGGCTTTGCCGCGGGTGCCGGTGCTACTTCGCGCTTTGGCGGTGGCTTCGGGGCTCAGATCAGGGCTCGCTACGGCGTGGACGATCGCACGTTCAAAGGGTCGGCCGCGTTGGACTGGCAGTCCGCCGGGTGGGGTCTGCGAGTGCTGGCCATCCGCGACTTTCGGGAGGTGGGCGACATTCAAGAGCGATCGCGCATCGTGAACTCGCTTTCCGCGCAGGAATTCGGTGGTGATGCGACGGATCCGTATGCGGTGCTCGGTGCCGTAGTGTCACTCTACGCGCACGACTTCGCAGGAGCCAACTGGCACTTCGATGTGGCGTCCGAGCGGCAGCATGCGCTGTCGGTACGCGCGACGCCATCTCAGGGCGCCTTCGAGCCCCTCGTTCCCGCCACGCCGCTGCGTGCGCTCAGATTTTCGCTCTTTGCCGAACGTCCCACGGCGCTTTCGGTGTTCGGGAGCGAAATTCGAACGAGTGCCGAGTTCCGACTCAGCCGCGCCACGATGGACGACGCGAGCACGACGTTTCCCGCAACGACTACGGCGCGCGGATACGCGAGTATTGTCGCGGAGCGGCCCTTCGACAATGGCCGAGTCGCGTTCAGCATGGCTGGCGGCGTGGTTGGAGGGACGCATGCTGTTCCACCGCAGGAATGGCTTTACTTCGGTGGTCCGGTGAGTTCCCCCGGGTACGCATTCCATGAGTTTGCGTCGCTCGCTGGCGCTACTACGCGCATCGAGTGGCGAACGTCAGTGCCGGTGCCCTCGGTGTATCTGGGACGCTTCGGGCGCGCGCCCGGCCAAGCCACACTCGCGCCATTCGTGCAAGCGACCTACGCGCGTCCTGGGCCGGCGCCCGTTATTGTCCGTGCAGAGGGAGTGTATCCCGCGGTCGGACTCGCCGTGCAGCCGTTCTTCGAACTCGTGCGACTTCAATTCGCGCGCGGGATGCGGAACGGACGGGGGACGTTCAGCTTCGACGTCTCGCGCGATTTCTGGGGAATTCTCTAGGGCTGACATGCCTCCAGGCAGATCGGCGGCGGAGAAAAATGACACGCTCTGCATGTCCGTGATGCGGTGAGTCGCCGGACACGCCGTACTGTAGCAGCGTGACCGCCTCTTCTCTTCGCGAGCCTCATCTCGCCGATTTTTCCCGCGTCGATCCGCGCGCCGTCGCGCTCCTTGCGGAGCGATGGGCGCGTCGGCACCTCGTTCTGCCAATCGCACTGGATGGCAGTACCATCGTCGTCGCGACGAGCAACCTGTTGGACCTTGATGCGGAGCGTACCGTCGCCTTCGCCACAGGCCAGCGGGTGCGCTGGGTCTACGCCAGCGCGTCTGAAATCGCGCGGCAACTCGATCGCGCCTATCCCGAGGCACCCACACGCAGGGACTCGGCGGCTCCCCCGGTTGAGGTGCAGCACCTGAGCTTCGGGATCGAGGGAACCACTTCCGATCCCGCAACGGACGGTGGGGCGTCCGTCATTCGTCTTGTGGATCAGCTTCTCGCGGAGGCAATCAGCGCAGGCGCCAGCGACCTGCACCTGGAGCCTGAAGAGCAGGGGTTCGCCGTCCGCCATCGCGTGGATGGTGTGCTGCGGACCGTCCGGACTCTCCCGCGTTACCTGGCTCCGTCCTTGGTGTCGCGCGTCAAGATTCTTTCCGCCCTCGATATTGCGGACCGCATGCGACCGCAGGACGGACGCGCACGCGTAGCGGTCCTGGGAACGGTGGTGGACCTGCGAGTCTCCACGTTACCAGCGTCGCATGGGGAGAAAATTGTCATTCGCGTCCTCGATGGTAGCGCGGGACTGCGCACGCTGGAGTCAATCGGCTTCGCCGCAGACGATCTCCTGCGCATTCGATCCCTGCTCGAGCGCAGAGAGGGGCTCGTTCTCGTCACCGGCCCTACCGGCTCTGGAAAGACGACCACCCTGTACGCCGCACTGCGCGAGATACAGTCGCGCGGCGTGAACGTGGTCACGGTTGAGGACCCGATAGAGTACCGCCTGCCCGGCATCGTGCAGGTGCAGGTACATGAACGCGCAGGCCTTACGTTCGGCGCTGCACTCCGCTCAATCATGCGCCAAGACCCGGATGTCATTCTCGTTGGTGAAATACGAGACAAGGAAACGGCGGAAATCGCGATCCAGGCGTCGCTGACCGGTCACCTGGTGTTGTCCACACTCCACACCAATGATGCAGCTAGCGCCATCTCTCGACTCGTGGACATCGGAGTCGCTGGTCATCAAATCGCCACGGCCGTCAAAGGCGTCGTCGCCCAGAGGTTACTGAGGCGCGTTTGCAGCGCATGCGCAGCCACAGGGTGTTCGTCATGCGATGGTTCGGGCTATCACGGGCGCCGTGCGATCGCGGAAATCCTGATCTCGTCACCCGAGTTCGAACGGCGGGTCGCGGCCGGCGCGTCGACGGAGGCTCTCGCGGACGCCGCTCGTGCCAGCGGCTGCGATACGCTCTGGAATTCCGGCCTGGCGCTGGTCAGGAAAGGTGACACGACGATGGAAGAGCTGCGCCGGGTAGCTGCGCCACCAGTCCAAATGGTGAACGAATCAGCGCCGGTTCCTGACGGCGGTCGTTTCACGATTGGGTGGGCGGTCGACCAGCGCGGAGGCGAGCTTCAGAGCACGAATGCGCGACAGCGCCTCCGAGACGTGCAAACGGAGGTCGTGGAATTGGGCGCCGCAGTGACGGTTGAAGAGTTGCCGTGGCCGCTGGTCCCGCCAACTGGGCTACCAGCGTGGGACGCGATTGTAGTCTCGGTCGCAATGGCGGAAGCAGCCAGGAACGCACTCGCCTCACGCCACGAGCACTTACCGCTGGTAGTCGCGTTGGCGTCGGCACGCGAGTCAGACGATGGCCTACGCGACCAGCACGCGGATCTCGTACTGTCGAGCGACGCACCGGCCCGCTTGATTATTGCCACCATTCTGGCTCTGCTTCGGTGGCGAGGGCTATGAGGCAGTCGTTCATCTCCCGCAGGGTTTCTATATGGCAACCGTCCGCGTCGGCACCATCGAGGTATACCTCGTCTCACTGGACCTCGGCCAATGGAGCGTGCTGGCA
>JANYIN010000005.1 GCA_025362035.1 Gemmatimonadaceae bacterium
GCGCATGCCGGCGACGTCGCGCTTCGTTGAGGGTGACGAGCACGCGGTGCGTGGCGAACACGCTATCGTCCACGGCCTGCAGGTCATCCATCGCGACGGCCTGGCGCTGCCGGCGCATGATGGCGATCAGCTCGTCAATCAACCGCGTTTCGGACGCCATCGAATCGGCGAGGACCTCCACGGAGGGAAGATTGCCGGGGCTGAGCGCTTCGACGGCGCTGTGCGGGAGTGCCATCGTCACTTCTCCGGGACGGACGCCGGCGCGGCTGGCGTCTGGGGAAGGCTGCGCGAGAGCTGTTTGACCAGCACCTCGCCTAGCGAATGATCGCCATGCCATTGCGAAGGCACGGACTCGGCAACATGGGAATCGAGCAGGCTACGGAACATCTCCTCGCCCTGACCACCGGAGAACGCGCCGTCTTCGGGAATCGTGTCCCGCATTGCCTTGAACATCTGCTCCACGAATACGCTCTGCAGCTGGTGGGCGGTGCCGCGCAACTTTTCCGTTGGGGTCGCACTCGGATTCGGGCGTGCTACTCGACCGATCGCGTGTGTGGGTGGCTTGATGCCGTTGCCTCCGGTGATGGAACTCATCGGATGACGACCTCGGCCGAGAACGCGCCTACGCTGCGCAGCGATTCGAGGATGGCCGCGATCTCGGATGGCGGCGTTTGCATGGCGTGCAGTGCCGACACGATGCGACTGACTGACGTGCCCGATGCGACGCGCAATCCGCCGCGCGCCGCCGCGTTGCCTGTCGTGTCCTTCGCGGCCGCGGAATCGGACGCGGCCATCGTCCCCACCGCGAGGGTCACGCCGCCGTGGCTGACCGAGGCATCGGAAACGGTGATCTCTCCACCCGCCACGACGGTGCCGTCGCGCGCATCGATCACCAGTCGCGACGGAATATCGGGACGGACCAGCACGTCCCGAATCAGGGACAGCAGCGTGGCGCGATCACGCTTCTCGTCGGACTTGAACGCGAGCGCCACGGAACCCGGGTCTTCCACCTTCGCCGTGGTGTCGCCCATGACCTTGTTGATCGCGGCCGCAATCCGTGACGCGGTGCCGACGTCGGGTTCCCGCAGCACCAGACGCGACGTGCTCGCGAACTGCGGACGGGCCATGTCGGCCTCGAGGAGGCCGCCCGTTGGAATGCGCGCGGTATTCTCGGACGCGTAAGCCGCGCGGTAGGTGCCGCTTTCGGATTCGCTGATCAGCAGCGCACCCTGGGCCGATGCGACGGGCTTGCCGCCAACGTCGGCAAGCAGTGGCGTCATCCAGAGGACGCCGCCGCGCAATGATCGCGCGTCGCCGACCGACGAGACGTGAATCTCGAACCGCCCGCCGGCGCGCAGATAAGGAGATACCTCAGCCGTGACCAGGACGGCCGCGACGTTCCGCATGCGCATGACCTCGGGCGGAACTTCGATATCGAAGCGCTTGAGCAGGTTCACCACGGAATTCACCGTCATTCCGCCCTGCCTGCCACCCATGACGCGATCGCCCGTGTTGTCGAGGCCGACCACCAGGCCATACCCCATCAGGCGAATCGGGATCGCGCGATCTTCCACGGTGAGATCTCGAATGCGCACCTCTTGCGCATGGACCGGCACCGCCGCGATTAGCACGGCGAGGAGCGACAAGACGAGACTGCAGATCGAGAGCACGTCCCGTTGCACCCGCTTTGGCCCCTGCATCGTAAAGCGAGCTTTCATGGCCAGAACACCGAAACGAGACGACCGATGATGCCGCCACGCGTTGCGCCCATGTCGCCCGTAAGCGAGTAGAGCACCTGTGCGTCGGCGACGCGAGCGCTCGGCACCACGTTGTCCCGCGATACGTCCTGCGGGCGAACGAAGCCGGAGAGCGTCAATTGCTGTTTGTTCTTGTCCACGTCCACGGTCCGGGCCCCCTTGATCTCGAGCACGCCGTTGGGTTCGACTTTCGTGACGCGCACGGTCATCTGACCCTTGAAGCTCAGATTCCGGCTCGCCCGCCCGTTCTGTGTGGAGCTCGCACCCTTGTTGGTGGTGATGTTGAGCGGCGAGCCGGCCAGCGGACCCACCGGCACATTCAGTCCAAGATCTCTGGACGTCGCGTCGCTGCCCGACTGGTCCTTGTTGGCCGAGGCGAGTGTGGATTCGTCCACGAGCACGGTGATGAGATCGCCGATCACGAACTCGCGGCGGTCGGTCGTCCACGAGCCGCGGGCGTGCGGGCGAACCGTGTCGGCCGCCGCAGGCGCCTGGGACCCCGCGAACGCCGGCAGGATCACGAGCATCGCGATGGTGCTGCGGAACCTCAATGCGGGACGCATGTCAATTCACCTGCACGCGGCCGCGAGCCGTAACGGTTCCCTCGAGCCTGCGTTGATTGTCCATGCGGACCAGGACTCGCTCGCCAAGGGCGGCGGACCGTGTCGCCTTGCCGCGCATCGTGACAGAAACCCCCTCGCTTTGAAACACGATGTCCACCACGTCGCCGGATTTCACCAGTTGCGGCGGCGTGACCGCCGGTGCGCGCAGTGGCTCGCCCATGGTAATGAGCCGTCGGGTCATCCACCCCACGAGGGAGTCGCCCTGGGTCGCCGGTACGATCGCTGCGGACGTGACGCCCGCTGCGAGACGTACCGCGCGATCGGTGGACGGCACATAGCCTATATCGGTAGGGGAGAGCACCACGCCGCGCGCGATTTCGTGCGACGCCACCGCGATGCGTGACCGGGGGCGCGTGTCCGGCGCCTGAGCAAGCACGAGCGCTGGCAGCGCGCCACACAATGTCGCGATGGCAAGCCAGCGACCCATGGTCCGGCGCCGACGTGGGTTCCTGATCATGTCACGATGTTGTTGGCGACCTGCGACATCTCGTCCGTCGCCTTGAGCGTCTTGGAATTCAACTCGTACGCCCGTTGGGCCGTGATCATGTCGACCATTTCCTGCACGACTTCCACGTTGCTGCCTTCCAGGCTGCCCTGGACGAGCTGACCCATGCCCTCATCCGTGGGAAAGCCGGTGATCGGCGTACCGGAGCCTGGCGTTTCCGTGAAGAGGTTCTCGCCTTGCGCCAAGAGTCCGGTCGGATTGGGGAAGCGGGCGATTTCGATGCGGCCCAGTTCCACGGTGTCGGAGCCCTTTCGGGTGAAGCTCACCACCCCCGTGCGGGAGATGCTCACATCCGACGCCTCTGGCGGGATGCGAATTCCCGGCACCACCTGCGCGCCACCATTCGAGGTCAGCATGCCCTGGTCGGAGATCTGAAACCCGCCGTCGCGCGTGTACGCGGTGGTGCCGTTCGGAAGCTGCACCTGGAAGAAACCCTCTCCTTCGATGGCGGCGTCCAGAGGGCGTCCAGTCTGCTCGAGCGTGCCTTGGGAATTCTGCCGAAGTACGCCGGCCAGGTGCGTTCCGCGGCCGACCTGGATGGCGGACTGTGTGTTGGCGTCTGCCGAGCCGATCACGGTTGTGCCCTGAACGGTCTGATAGAGCAAGTCCTGGAACTGAGCCCGGCTCCGCTTGAATCCGGTGGTGTTCACGTTCGCGAGGTTGTTGGCGATGACTTCGGTGCGCGTCTGCTGCGCCATCATGCCGGTAGCGGCGGTACGAAGTGCGGGATTCATGAGAGGCGGGAGTAGAAGGAGGCGAGGACGAGACTGGCCATCAGGTGCCGGGCTTGCCGAGCTGCGAGGTGGCAACCTCGTTCACATGATCCAGAACCGAGATCGTTTTTTCGACGGACGCGTACGCGCGTTGAATGCTGATCATGTCCACCAGCCCACCAAGCGAGTCCGCATTCGACTCTTCCAGGGAGCCCTGCCGGATGTCTCGATCGGCCGGCTGAACGACTGTGCGGTTGGCATCAGGCACGAATCGCGTACCACTCTCATGGATGAGTGTGGCGCCAGGCGGGCTCTTTTCGACGCGAAGTTGATCGACGGGGTGGCCGTCCACCTGGACGGTGCCCTGGCGGTCGACCTCGAACTTGCCGTCACCGACCTTGATGGCGCCCTTGCGGCCGAGGAGCTGGTTGCCGTCCTGGTCCGTGAGGAAGCCGGCCTTGTCCACTTTCATGGAGCCGCCGCGGGTAAAGCGCTCGCCCCCCGGGGTATTCACGATCAGGAACCCGTCGCCGGCAATGGACAGATCCGAGGACTCGCCTGTCTGACGAAAGATCCCGTCGCGGCGGTCAGTCCTGGTGCCGGCGGTGGTCATCCCGTCGAGGAGTCTGCCGAACACGCGCTCGGCCTTGAATCCGTCGGTGGAGACGTTGGCGAGATTGTTTGCCGTCACCTCTTGGCGGCGCTCCCAGTAGCGGAGCGCGCTCGCTGCGATGGACATCGGGTTGATCGGCATCGAGTTCTCCAGAGGCGGGGCCGGCACAGGTGGCGCGGCGGTCACTCTCAAGAGAGGCAGGGCGTGTGCCTAGTGCGCGCCGATCGTGGCCGTGGTGTCAAGTCCTTATCTTGCTGCATGTTACCTAGAAGCTCCTGCGATCCTTGTGCGGCTGTCCCACTGGGCAATTCGTGCCGACCGGCCAGTTCTTCCGCGCCGTACCGACGCCAATTGCCGACGCCGGCCGAGTCGGCTACGCGATCGCGCGCATTGGCGCGAGCTTCTCGCGAAGGTGGATCAGGGCCTTCGAGCGGATCTGCGACACGCGGGACTCGGTAAGGCTCAGGATGGTCGCGATCTCGTGCAGCTTGAGCTCTTCGAAGTAATAGAGGGAGAGGACGGTCCGCTCTTGGTCTTTCAGAGCCAGGATGGCCTCCCGTAGGAGCACGACCTCTTGTTCGCGGGACAGCTTGTCATCAGCGGCTTCTTCATCTTCGCCGGTGAGGAACTCAGCCATTGCTGGCGCGGTGCTGTCTTTATCAGAAGACGTTCGGTCGAGCGGAATATGCACGGCGCCTTCCATTTCCGACTGCCAGCGCCACATCGTATCGAGATCGACATTCAGTGCTTCGGCGACCTCCTTGTCCTCCGGCTTGCGACCGAGCTGGCGCATGAGGGCTTCGCGCGCGTGCGAAATCTCGCGCGTTTTACGCCGAATCGAACGGGGCACATGGTCCTGCCGCCTCAGCTCGTCGAGTATGGCGCCGCGGATGCGCGGAACCGCGAAGGTACTGAAGGCCAGACCGCGAGCGACGTCGAATGCATCGACGGCGCTCATCAGACCCATGGTGCCGGCACTGACCAATTCGTCGAAATCCGCTTCCGCGGCCAGGGTGCGGGAGAGCTGTCGCGCGACGTGATGGACCAGACTGAGGTGCTCGGTGAGAAGTGCATCGCGGGCATCGACGTCGCCGCTCGCGAATCTCGACCACAGGGTTTGCGTGTTCATGCTACAGCTCCGTTGGCGGAGGAAAGGCGAAGACGGGCGAGGATGACGCTCTTCCAACCATGGATGCCGGGCCCGATTGGATCGGTCCAGCGCATAATCCGCGGGTTTGCGACCTTCACGGTGGCCCTCCAAATGGTTGAATGGGCAGAAAGAGCCCGGCGACGTTGCATAGAAAGGCAGGCGGTGTGCCCGGTGCCGGCCGGCTCGTTCCGAACGGATAAGTGGATGCCAATGAAAGACTTATGTGACTATTTGTCTCACTCGTCCGCGGGCGATTCACTGGGCAATTCATGCCGCTCGGCAAGTTTCTCCACATGAGTCCACGCACGCGCGCTGTGGCCGAACGCCGACTCGACCGACGTGGCGGGATAGTCACTATCGCTCTCCCTGAGAGAGCGTGAACCGCTGCGAGACGCCTGACTTCGTCAGGTGGGGGAAGACGGAGAGTGCCAAGGCGCGCATCGTCTCGCCCGCCGACGATCCCTGCGCGGCATCGCCGATCGGCATACCGGCGCCGAGCGCAGCGCGTAGACATACGTCGTCGGCGATCGTGCCGGCGACGTCGATCCGCCTGTCCAGAAAGAGCATGCAGGCGTCGACCAGCTGCGAGCCGGCGCGCAACGCTATAGCGTCGTCGTGGCGGTTGACGAGCACCCTACCGCGCAGTGCCGGCGCTTCCGAGGAGAGGACCTTGATGAGCGCGAAGCTGGCAGCCAGTGAAATTCGATCCGCGTCGGTGACGATCAGTGCCTGACCCGCGCCGCTTTCAGCGACGGCCAGGATTCCATCCAGATGGGAACCGGCGTCTACAATCACGCAGTCGTACTCGGACGAGAGGGGGAGCAGGCGCTCGAAGGGCGCGCGGCGCGCAGCGGGCGACAGGTTGAGTTGCTCGCTGCTTGCCGGACGCCCGGCAACCATGGTGAACGACTCGCCGAGTTCGATGCAGACTTGACTCACCGGCACCGCGGGGTCTCGGAGCGCATCAATGGAACTGACCGGCCGCACACCGAAGAGGAGATGCTGCGTTCCGTTGCCTTCGTTTCCGTCGATGAGAAGCACTCGTGCGCCAGCAGAGGCACATCCGAACGCCAGAAGAGCAGTCATGACAGAAGTTCCAACTCCACCCTTCCCGCCCGCTACGAGCGCCACGCGTTCGGCGAGCACGGCCGGATGAATGCGAGGGGCCGTCGTTTTGCGACTCGAATCAGGCAGCATGCCCGAGCTCCCAGGTAGCAAGGGAGTCGAGCTTCACGTAGGATGGCAGTTCGGCCAGCGAAATGATCGGTAGGCCTGGCAGTACCGGTTCTACGAGGCGGCGAACGCCGACGCGAAGATTCGGGGGGGTGAGAAGAGGAATTGTGCGACCTTCGCTGGCATTGATGCTCGAGATGGCGTTCAGGTCGCGCAACAGGTTCGCGAGCGCGTCGGGCGTGAGGAGTTGCGTGGCGGCCTGGTTGGCCCGCGGGCTGAACAACCCCATGAGCGATGCTTCGAGCTTCGGACCCAACGTGATACCGCGCACCGCGCCGGAGTCGTCCATGTACAGACGCGCGATGACGTTGTGCAGCGCGCGCCGAACGTGTTCGGTGAGTACTTCGGGATCCTTCGTCTGGTCCGCCGCGTCGGCGAGGGCTTCCAGGATCGTCACAAGGTCACGGATCGGCACGCGCTCGCGCAGCAAACGCTGCAATACGCGGTGCAGGGCGCCGAGCGAGAGCTTCGCCGGGATGACGTCGTCCACCAATGCCGGATGCGTCTTCTTCAAGGTGTCCACCATCTCCTGCACATCCTGCCGCCCAAGCAGCTCGGAGGCGTTGGCCTTGAGCTTCTCCATGAGATGCGTGGCAATCACGGTTGTGGGCTCAACGACCACGTATCCCATCGACTCGGCGTCCACACGGCGGCCAGACGCGATCCATTTGGCTGGCATGGAGAAACTCGGGTCGATGGTGTCCATGCCATCCACCGGCGCGATGACGCGGCCAGTGTCCAGGGCCATCAGAAACCGCGGCATCACTTCAGCGCGCGCGATTTCAGATCCGCGCAGCTTGATGACGTACTCGTTTGCGGGCAGCCGGATATCATCCCGAATGCGGATGGGCGGAACCAGAATGCCCAGCTCCAGCGCGGCCTGTTTGCGCAACAGGGTGATCCGTTCGAGCAGATCGCCGCCCTGCTTCTCGTCCACCAGCGGGATGAGCGCGTATCCCACCTGCAGCTCGATCGGATCGATCTGGAGCAGGTCGGTCATGGGGTCGGGGACGACCGCAATAGTGGGAATCGCGTCTTTGGCGGCTTGGGCGTCGCTGGTGCGCTTTTTTTCCGCTTGATCGGCCAGGTAGCCGATCGTGGCGAGAGCGGCGCCGAGGACGAAGAACGGCACCTTGGGCAGGCCGGGAATGAGGCCGAAGATTCCGAGCACCGAACCCGCGATGTACATCGCGCGGGGATGGGCGCCGAGCTGATTGGCAACCGTCGTTCCCATCTTGCCGCCGCCGGCGGCGTGGGTCACGACGATACCCGCGGCCGTCGAGATGATGAGGGCGGGAATTTGCGCGACGAGTCCTTCGCCGACGGTGAGGATTGTGTAGTGAGACAGCGCTTGGGTCATCGGCAGACCGCGTTGCACCACGCCGATGAAGAAGCCCCCGACGATGTTGATAGCCGTAATGAGCAGGCCGGCGATCGCGTCGCCTTTCACGAACTTGGAGGACCCATCCATCGCGCCGTAGAAATCGGCGGCGCTGGCCACCTCTTCACGACGGCGGCGGGCGACGGTTTCGTCGATCAGGCCCGCGGACAGATCGGCATCGATGGCCATCTGCTTGCCGGGCATGGCATCCAGGGTGAAGCGCGCGGCGACTTCGGCTACGCGTCCTGCGCCCTTGGTGACGACGATGAAATTGATACCGACGAGGATCAGGAAGAGGACGAGCCCGACGGCATAGTTCCCGCCGATGACGAATTCGCCGAACGCCTGGATGATGTTCCCGGCGTGCCCCGTTCCGAGGATGAGCCGAGTGGAGCTCACGTTGAGCGCCAATCGGAACAGCGTGAGGATGAGGAGTACCTGAGGGAACGAGCTGAACTCGAGCGGGTCGGTGGTGTTCAGCGACACGAGCAGGACGACGAGTGCGGAGCCGATGCTCGCCGCGATCAACAGATCGAGAATGATGCCGGGCAACGGCACCATGAGACGCGCGATGATGCTCACGACGCCAATGCCGAGGATCAATTCGGCGCTCTTGCGCGAGGTGGGGGCGGTGGTACGCGTCGGACTCATGCGGTCGCACTCCCTGTCCAGCTACCGCGCGTCTTTCGGGTCTTGATCACGTAAGCGAGGATTTCAGCCACCGCGAGGTAGAGCTCGACGGGAATCATCGTGCCCACCTTGGCGGTCTTGATGAGTGCGCGCGCCACCGGCTTGTTCTGCACGATGGGAATGCCGGCCTCCAACGCGATTGCCTTGATGCGTTCGGCGACGAGCCGCTGGCCGAGGGCCAGCACCACGGGCGCGGGTGCCATCATGGGGTCGTACTTGATGGCGATGGCGATGTGCGTCGGATTGACGATCACCACGTCGGCCTTCACCACGTCCTTCATCATCTGCCGGCGCGCGTATGAGCGCGCGATAGCGCGACGGCGCTGCTTGATGTGCGGGTCGCCCTCCTGCTGCTTGTTCTCCTGCTTCACCTCGTCCTTGCTCATGCGCAGATCCTTCTTGAACGACCACCATTGCCACAGATAGTCGCCACCGGCGAGCGCGATGTACGCGAAACCGGCCGTCATGAGGAGGCGCACGCTGTACTGCCGCACCAGGGGGAGCAGCGCCATGGCCGGCATCTGCGCCAGCAGCAACGCGTCCGGCATGGCCTGCCGCAACGCGGTGTACACGACAGCGCCCACGAGCCCAAGCTTGCCGAGCGACTTCGCGAGATCGATCGGCGCCTGGGCGCCGAGCATGCGCTTGGCGTTGGTGAGCGGATTGAGCTTGCCGAAATTCGGTGCGATGGGCTTGAGCGACAGGACGCCGCGCGCTTGCGCTGCCGAGATCGCGAAGGCCACCCCGCCCATGGCGCAGAGAAACACGCCGAGTGCGCCGAGTACACGCCAGCCGATGTCGCGGATCATTGCGGTCGCGTCTCCGGCGGTCAGCTCGGCCGAGCCGGCCGTGGCGAGAATGTCTCCGCCCAGATGGAAGACGGTGGTGCCGAGAGTGGCGCCGGCGGTGTTGATCACGAGCGCGCTACCGATGAGCAGCACGGCGACCGTGAGCTCGGCGCTCTTGGGAATCCGGCCTTCGTCGCGTGCGGTGTCCTTTTTCTGCTGGGACGCTTCTTCTGTTTTTTCCGCATCCGAGGCGTCGCTCATCGTGCGACCACGGCCGGCACTCGCGAAAGCACACCCAGGGACTGCGTCAGCAGGGACTGGTAGGTGCCCGTCCATCCGTTCATGAACATCGCGATCACCGGCAGCGTGGCCGCGAAGGCCATCAGCCCCACGCCGATCTGGACGGGAAACGCGACCGTCAGGATGTTGAGTTGTGGAGCGGCACGACCGAGGATGGCCAGGGCAACGTTCGCGATGAGGACCACCGCGATGACGGGGGCCGCGAAGCGCAAGCCGAGCGCGAACAACTGACCGGACATGGCAACCATTGCGCGTGCACCACCGACGAGATCGAGGGTCGCCCCGACCGGCATGATGCGCATGCTCGTGGCCATTGCGTCGATCATCACGAGATGCCCATTGAGCGCGAGCATCAACGTGACCGCGAACAACGAGGTGAATTGGCCCAGTGCGGGTCCTTGCTGGTTCGTAAGCGGATCAAGCAACGCCGCGCCGGACAGGCCGATCTGGATGGCGATCAATTCGCCCGCGTGCTCCGCCGCGCCGACGATGAACGCGGCCCCGAGCCCGAGTGCGAAGCCGACGAGCGTTTCCGAAAAAGCGCTCTCGAGCGTGATGGCCGCACCGGGATGGGCATACGCGCGCGCGGCGGGTTGCAACAGCACGGTGAGCAGCACGACCAGCGCCGTGCGCAGTGTGACGGGAATCATCTTGGCCGAAAACACGGGCGCAACGAGCACCAGACCGCCGACGCGCAGCCCGACGAGGGCCAGGACCGTGGCGGAGCCGGGCGCGAAGGGATCGAACGGCGTGGTGATCATCACGACGCCAGCTGCGGAATGCTGCGCAGCAATTCGGTGGTGTACCTGATCAGCGTCTGCAGAATCCACGGCAGCGCCAGCAGGAATACGCCAGCAACGCCGAGCAGTTTCGGAACGAATGCGAGCGTCTGCTCCTGGATCTGCGTCACGGCCTGGAACACGCTGACGAGGAGTCCGAGCACGAGCGCGACGACGAGCATCGGTGCGGCGACCATCAGGGCGAGCATGATCGCATTCCGCGCCATGTCGACGACGAGTTGAGGGCTCATGGATGCGGCTACTTGAAGCTGGCGACGAGGCTCTGCACGATCAGCGTCCATCCGTCAACCAGCACGAACAGGAGGAGCTTGAACGGCAGCGAGATCATCGCGGGAGGAAGCATGAACATGCCCATGCTCATGAGCACCGACGACACGACCACGTCGATGATGATGAAGGGGAGGAAGAGCGCGAAGCCGATCTGGAACGCGGTGCGCAGTTCACTCGTGACGAAGGCGGACATGACGGTCACGAGCGGGACGTCCGCCACCGTGGCCGGTCGTGTCCCTCGGCTCAGGTCGACGAAAACCTGCAGGTCATGGTCGCGGGTCTGGCGCAGCATGAACTCGCGAAAGGGAACGGCGCCGCGCGCGAGCATCTCGCCCTGCTCGATCTTTCCATTCATCCATGGCTGCAACGCGTCAGCGTTCACTTTCGTGAGCGTGGGCCCCATGACGAATCCGGTGAGCAGCAGGGCGATAGCTGCCACCAGCTGCGCGGGTGGGGCGTTCTGCGTGCCGAGCGCTTGCCGCAGGAAGTGCAGGACGATCAGGATCCGGGTGAAGCTGGTCATCATGAGCAGCAGCGTCGGCAACAGCGTCAGCAGTCCCATCATCACGACGATGCCAACGGTGCCGCTCAGGCGCAGCCCACCGGTCGCGCTCTCGCCGCCGACGCGGAGATCCATCTGCGGGGCCAGCTTGCTGACCGCGAGGTCGGCGCCGGCCGTTGCGACTGGTGCGACATGAGCGGCCGTCGGCTTCGCCACTTGCGTGACCGCCAGTCCCGCCGCGGCCGCCGGCTGCTGCACGGGCGCCGCGGGGGCGGCACTGGGCGCGTTTCCCGGCGTGGTGACGGGACGCTGAAGCGTCTGGACTGGCTGCAGTTTGCCCGCTGTGTTCACGGCCGGCCGCTGCAGCGTCTGCATCGCCTGCGTCAGCAGTGCGGCGCTCGCGCCGGTCGGACGTTGAAGCGAGAACGCGGCCGCCGCGGCGGCCGCCGTGGGATTTGCGACGAGCCCGGGTCTCTGCGCCACGGCGCGCATGGATCCACCGGCGAGGGCGAGCAGCACGACGCCGCCCAGCCCTGCCGTCTTGAGCGCACCCGACAGCGCCATGCGGAAGTCCAGCCCCGGCTTGCGCGTTGACGCCTCGGCAGCGGACGAGGCCGCGATGATCGCCGCTTCCTCTTCGCCGAGTTCGAGGAGCCGGCGCATGCCGCCTTCGCCGACCGAAACGGCGAGAAGCCGCTCACCGATGCGCACCACCGCGACACCCTGTTTCGGCCCGATGGAAAGGCGCTGAACGACTTCCATTGGTATGCGTACGCGACCGCGCGTCGTGCCCGGCGCCAGTCGCTGCAGCAGCTTCAGCGACAAACCGAGCAGGACCAGCACCAGCCCAAGTGCGAGGGCGACGCCCGTGTACGCGCCGACGGTCACGCGGCGGTCTGCGCGGCGGAACGGGACGCGATGGAGAGCACGCGTGTGACGCGCACGCCGAAATGCTCGCCGAGGACGACCACTTCGCCCTCCGCAAAACGGCGGTCACCCACGTAGATGTCGATCGGTTCACCAGCCAGCCGTTCGAGCTGGATGACCGACCCGCGACCCAGGCGCAGGATGTCCTGCACCGTCATGCTCGTCCGACCCAGTTCGATGGACACCGGGAAAGTCAGGTCGAGCAGCATCGACATAGGAAGCTCGCCGTCGTTTTGCGCGGTCGCCATCAACTCCTCGAACGGGGTGTTGAGCGAGCCGCTGTCACCGGACGACGTAGGGGGCGTGGCGCCCGATTTCGCGCTGTTCATCAGCGCGTCCAACTCTGCCTGGTTCATTCGGAGGGCTTCGTGTGGGCGCCCGCTGCGGACGCGTCGATAGTGTCGAGAATGCGAACGGCGAGCTTGCGCCCGACCCATCCGGCGGTGGAGTGAAAGCGCGGTGTTCCACCGACGAAGGTCAGAAGAGGCGCATCGGTCGGAATGCCGGTGGCGAGCACGGTGCCCGTCGTGAGGTTGGCGACGTCGCGCATGGACAGGCGGAACTCTGGCAGCCGCGTGCGGACGGGCACCGCGGTCGCGCGCAGCTGCGCTTCAGTGTTCTCGCGGTTCGTCACCAGTTCCCGCTCGGAACCGATCGACGTGAGATTGACCTTGCGACCGTTCCCCGCCACCACGAAGAACTTTTCCAGGACGCCAAGGGGCAGGCAGATCGAGAGCAGGCTCGTCTTGTCGGCGAACGCGGCGGCCAGCGTGACCACCAGAACGGGATCTTCGCGACCAACTGCCTGCATCGTTTCCGGGATGGACTCGAACCCGTCAAGCGCCATCTCGAGCTCTTCCTGCTCGCGCCAGATCTCCTGCACGCCCAACATCACCCGCTCCGCGACGACCTGCAGCGCCATCCGTTCGATGGGCGTGAGGGCGCGCTCGAGGATGGTGGGATCGCCACCGCCGCCGAACAGCCGGTCGATCAGGAAGTAGGCGAGCTCGGTCCCGAAATCGATGACGCCTTGCTGGCCACCGGCATCCTTGATGGAGATGAGGTAGGAGCAGCACGGCGAATTGAGGAACAGCGAGTATTCGCCGAACGAGATCTGCTCGACGCTCTGGAGGCGCAGCTCGAGCTGGCCCCGCACGCGGGCCATGAGCCAACCCTCGAGTGACTTCACCAGGCGTTCGTACATCACCTCCAGCGTGCGGAGGCGCTCCTTCGACACGCGGTGCGGGCGACGAAAGTCGTAGACCTGAAGATCCACGCCGGTCACGCGCGGAATCGGGGTAGACGTTGAAGCAGACACGCCACTGAGCAGCCGATCGATCTCGGCCTGCTCCATCGTCTCCGACGTACGGGAGACGCTCATTGGATGACGAACTGCGGGAAGTACACGTGCTTCAGCGTACCGGGCGGAAAGAGCGGGACGAGCGACGCGAGCACTTCGGCCTTGAGCGCTTCACGCTTGGTCACGTCCGTGAGCTCCTCCACGGTCTTCAAGGCGAGACGACCGATCAGGACGTCGCGGACTTCGGCATCGCGTGACTTCAACAGCTCGTCGGAGACGGCGTCCTTCACCTCGAAGGTGGCCGTGAGCATCAGGTAGCGTGAACCGTCCGTGCCCGCAGGGTTCAGAACGAGGTTGTCGATGACGCGAAGCACCTTCGCCACCTCTTTCCCATTATTGTCTTTCCCGGCTTCGGCTTTCGCGGGGTGCGCGGTTGCAGGCGCGCCGTGCAGCTTTGCGGCAATGGCCGGTCCAGCGACGAAGGCACCCACGCCGCAGCCTACGATGAGACCGACAGCGATGACGATGATGCGTGGGAGCTTTGACGTCGAAGCGACCTCAGGCGACGCAACGACGTCAGGCAGTTCTGCGGTGGATTCCATATCTGACCGGGATGGCGGGTCGGACGCTGACAGTGTTCGGCGGGATGCGGACAGAGGCCGCACGCCACCTGAAAAGGCAGGGGCCATACCACTCGTGCGCCAAGCCGGTGTCGGAGCGTAAGTCTATGTCAAATAGCTGTTTCCAAGGTGTTTAGAGCCAATGGGCCAGGCGTGACCCTGGTTGCCGATCGAGTCCCACCGGCATGAATTGCCGCCTTGGGCAGGGACACTTTTTCCCACGTCTCGGCGACAGCCGAGGAATCGTCGGCGCGCGAAAGGCTGGCTCCAGTCGGAGCCAGCCCTTGTCCCCCGATGGCGGAGGGAGCCAGAACGCGACCCTCGAACCGCTTACTGCTTCAGTTGCACGAGCTCCTGGAGCATCTGATCCGAGGTCGTGATCACGCGGCCATTGGCCTGAAAGCCGCGCTGCGCGATGATCATGTTGGTGAACTCACTGGCCAGATCGACGTTGGACATTTCCAGCGCACCGCTGGTGATCTCCGACTGCGCACCGGAAAGAGCGTAGCCGAGCACCGGGCTACCGGAGTTACCGGACACGGCGTACATGTTGTCGCCCGCGCGGGTCAGACCGGACGGGTTGTTGAAGTCCGCCAGCGAAACCTGCGCAAGTGCCACGTTGGTACCGTTCGAGAACGAGCCCAGGACCGTGCCGCTGCGATCGATGGTGAAGTTCTCCAGCGTGCCGGAGGAGTACCCGTCCTGGTCGCGCAGGACGGCGTTGCTCGATCCGGAAAACTGGGTCAGTCCGTTCGACGCGCCGACCGTGCCGCCCGTGGGATCGATCTTGATGGTGACGGCGGCCGCGCCGTCCGTGGGCGTGAACGTGATGGTGGGCGGGATGAAGCTGCTGGTATCCAGCGTACCATCCGACAGGAACGTCATGGGATGCGTGCCCGACAGCTCGGTGATGCCGGCGGGGGTGATGGCCATTCCCGTGGGATCCAGCTTCCAGTCCCACTGGTTCGACGCCGTCTTCCACATGGTCGCCTTCAGCTCGTGCTTTGTGCCGAGCGAGTCGTACACAGTCATGGACACGTCCTTGAACGACGTCGCGTTCGCTGGCAGCGCACGCTGGGCCGGATCCATCGGATCCAGCGTCGCGTACGGTCCCTTGGTGTACACGGTGGCGGAACCGTCAACGTTACCGGCGAGCGTGACGGCGCTGGTGGCCTTGGCGGCTACCTTCTGGCCGAAGGGCAGCTTGATATCGGTGACGGTGTCCTGCAACACCCCATTCACCGCCATACGACCCTGCACCACGAATCCGTTGGTGGGCGCGACCATGCGTCCGTCCGCGTCCAACTGGAAGTTCCCCGAGCGCGTGTAGAAGTGTTCGTTTCCCTTTGCCACGACGAACATCGAGTTGCCCTGAATGGCGAGGTCGGTGGCGATACCCGTGGTCTCGACGTTCCCCTGACTGAACAGGGTATCGATGCTGCCGACCTGCGACCCCAGGCCGACCTGCATGGGGTTGATGCCGCCGTGATCCGTGGTGGGGCGAGTCGCACCGGCGACGAGATGCTCGAAGCCTTCCTTGAACGTCACGCGGCCGGATTTGAAGCCAACGGTATTCACGTTGGCGATGTTGTTACCGATGACGTCCATGCGGACCTGGTGATTGCGCAGGCCGGAGACGCCGGCAAAGAGCGAACGAAGCATTGAGGGAACTCCTGAAGCAGAAAGGGAGACGGGTGACGCCGCACAACACGGCGCCTTGCGAGGTCAATTCTTGATTTCGATGACGTTGGAGAACGGAATGGCGATGGGGCCACAGATGAGCACGGGGCCCTTGGCGGTGGCCTGGACGCTGTCCACCTTACCGGTGGTGTAGGTCGTGGCCGGTGTGGTGGTGCCCAGGCTACTGGTGACGCTGATCGCGAAGTGGTAGTTGCCGGGCGGCAGCCCGGTCGCCGCGGCCCCGAGCGTGGAGGTGTAGGGACCACTGCTCAAGAGGCCGAGGTTGCGCGATCCCACGACCTTGCCGCTGTCGTCGGTGATCGTGAGGACGCCATTGCCATCCGCGCCATTGACGGTCGCGTTGATCGCGATGCCGGTCGGATCGGAGCCGTCCTTCGGAACAACGACGGCGTCGCCGACCGCGGTTACCTGCTTGCCGAGCGTCCCCAGGGCCGCCGTCGTGTGAATGCTGTCGATGAGCGTACCGGTGCTCGCCGTCTGTCCCGTGAGCGTCGCATTCATCGTCTGCAACTGTTCGAGACTCGAAAACTGCGCGAGCTGCGCCGCCATCTGATCGCTCGATGCCGGATTGAGGGGATCCTGATTCTTCATCTGGGTCACGAGCAACGTGAGGAATGCATTCTTGTCGAGCGCGCCCTTCGTGTTCAGTGGCGTCGATGCCGTGCGGGATGATGGCGCGGCGGCACCGACAGCAGGTGCGGGGGGCTGTTGCGCGGTCGCGGTCGACCCTAGGGAGCTCATGGTTCCTCGGACGTGAGAGAGAAGGAGTAACCGTGGCGGCGCTGGTTCAGCTCGCGCCGCTCGGCCTGCTCCCGTTGCTCGTGCTGCTGCGAAAAGCGCTGGCGCGCGTCGCCGCTGAAGCTGGATTGGGTGTCGTTTCGTGCCGCAGCGGTGTCAGCGACCGCGCGTTGCTGCGTGGATCCCATGGTCGACACACGAGACGCATCGGCCTCGCGCACCGCGGATGCGGTCCTCACCTGAAATGCCTGGGGTTCGAGGCCGCGCTGTTCCAGGGCCTTTGTCAGCTCGCCAAGCCGGGACGAGATGCGGTCGGCGCTCGCGGCGCTGGTCATGTCGAATGACGCGCCCACTGAACTACCACGCATGCCGATTCGTACCTGATCCGCTCCGCCGCTCCCGTCGTCCAGCGACAGTGTCAAGTGCGACAGCGTGCGCGGCCCCGGAGCGTCCTGCGCATCCATCACGCGCGACGCCTGCGACGCGGCGGTCGCGCGAACCTCCGTCAGTGCATCACCGTTCGCGCTGTCCGCCAATCCGTTCGTGCCGCGCGGACCGTCCAGCGAGCGATACGCATCGGCGGCCCGGCCGGCGACCGTCTCGCCTCCGCCGCCGGACCGTGGAATGCGGCGCACGTTGGCTTCCTGCTTGTCACTCCCGGCTCCGGTTCGTTCGCCATGTGCCGAATCGCCGTTGCTCGAGTTGGCGCCGGGCGGCGTGATTGGCGAGCCGGTCCCCTCGTGCCTGATGGCCGGCGACGCCGGCGCAGCGGGCTTGGTCACGGCGCCTGCCGCCACGGCACCGAGTTGCGCGACACGGGCCACGGTCGCTACCCTGGCCACCGCTGCCACGGTGGCGACCAATGCAATTGCGCCAGGATTCGCGACGCGCATCACCGGCGCGGAAAGGGTCGTGCGACCCTCGCGTGCGGCCGTGACGTCCGCCTTCTGCAGCATGGCATCGAGTGCGGTGGATGCCGTTCCCGCGTCGGCGGGAGTCGCGGCGCCGCGCAGTTCGAGGTGGCCCGGGTCCTTGGCGCCGAGCGTATGCAGACCCTCTTCCTCCGCAACCTGCCGAAGCAGGGCGAAGCCGGTCGCGTCGTCGTAGCCACCGTTGATGACGAGATCAGCCGCTCGTCCCGAGGCGTGGAGGGAGTTGCGCGTCCACGTCACGACGGGGCCGGCCGTGTCGCGACCCTGCGCAAAGAGTTGATTCTGGCGCTGCTGCGACCGGACACCTTCCACGAGACGCACATCGCGGCCGAACTCGGTGTGCATGCGCTCGATGACCCGCGCGAGCCGAGACTGGAGCAGCGGGTTGAGTCCAACCGCCGCCGGACCGAGCGAAGCGAGAGCGAGAGCTGGATCGCCCACGGGCGACGTGGCGTCGCGATCGGACTTGCCCGCCGGTGATAGATCGGCGTTGGCGCGATCGCCAAGGTCAGATGCGGCTTTGGCGACGGGATGCTTCGTCGCCACGTGTACATGCGGTGCGATGGCGCCCGCAAGCATCGCGGCGAATCCGCTCGACACGGGCTCGGTGCTACCGGCCGCTGGTGTCGAACCGTTTGGTGTCACGCTGGCCGGGGTAGTCACGGCGGCCACTGTGCCGACGCTCATTTGGGAGCCTGAGCCGGCTTGAGCAGCAGCTTGCTGACGCTTGCGAGGCGGTCGGCGGGCAGTGCCGCGAGAATCGCTGCTTCCTGCTTCTCACTGAGGTTGCCGATGATGATGGCAACGTCGTGATCTGCCATCTGCGTCAGCACCTTGGCGGCATCACGCGGCGCCATGGCCGCGATCACACGTGAGATGCGCTTCTCTGCGGGCGGAACGACGGCTGGCGTCGCGCTCGCTCCGATTGTGGTTTTCGCTGAAGCAGTTGCAAGCGTGAGCGGCCCGGTTGCGGCGCCGGTGATGGACGGAGCGATTCCAGCCGGCTTGCCGCCGACCGGCGTCGGCACGGCGGGCACGCCGGCAACGCCACGCGACGGCGGGGTCACCGCCGAGGCGACTTTCGTCGCGCCTGCGTGCGCCTGCGAATCCGCCGGCGTGGCAACCGCCGCACCGGGCGACATCACCGCACCGGACGAATCGATGACGCGTATGGCACTCGTATCCGACGTGGAGTGCTTCGAGGAGTCGTCGGCAACCACCTTGGGCGCGGGCTTCGCGATCAGCACCGCGGCACCGCCGGCGACGCCGATGCCGGCGATCAGCGCGACGACGAAGGGAAGAATGAACGATTTCATTTGTTGTCGTCAGCCTGAAGTGGCGAGTGCCGAGAAAACAGCGCGAGGGCGAGCGAATCCATATGCTGTCGATCGGTATGCGAGAGCGCGTGCTGCCAGTCTCCCAATTGGCGATCGCGGAGACGGTCCAGCGCACGCTTGGCCTGATGCGCGAGCGTGAGTTCGCTCTGCGCGGAGGCGACGCCGTGCTCCGCCGTTTGCGCGGCGACGGACGCGTGATCCATCTGTTGATCGAGCCGCTCGAGCAGGAAGCTGATGTTCCGGAGTTGGCCCGCCGTGGACTGTGAGTTGTGCGCGGCGGCCAACTGGGCACCACCGGCATCACGGATGACCGAGAGCTGGTCCAGGGCTTCGCGCGCATTGTCGGCACGATCCTTGGCAACGACCAACTGTGCGGCGGCCCGCTGTGCCGACCGCTCTTTCAGGTCGAGCACTTTTTGCAGGCGGAAGGAAAAGCGACTCATGACGGTCTCCCGATCAGGTTTTCGATCTGCGCCCCGATACCGACGAGCGCATTGCGGGTGATGCCCGCGGCAGTGGTTTCGTCAGGGCGTTGTTGTAGAAACGCGAGCACGCGATCGCGCATCGTCAACGCGGCATCGACATAGGCATCGCTGCCCTTCTGGTACGCTCCCACCATGATGAGGTCCTCCTTTTCCCTGTAGGCCGCTTCGAGGCGAACCACGGCGTTGGCCGCATTACGCTGCGGGGCATCGATGATTTGATCTCGCACGCGGCTCTTGCTCTCCATGATGTCGATGGACGGATAGTGGCCGGCCGCGGCCAACTTGCGGGTCAGCACGATGTGTCCGTCGAGGATGGAACGGGCGGCATCGGCCACCGGCTCGTTGAAATCGTCGGCGTCCACGAGGACGGTGTAGATCCCGGTAATGCCGCCGATCTCGCCGTTGCCGGCGCGTTCCAGCAGGCGCGGAAGAGCGGCGAACACCGACGGCGGATAGCCCTTCGTGGTGGGGGGCTCGCCCACAGCCAATCCGATCTCGCGCCATGCCATCGCGACGCGCGTCACGGAATCGACCATCAGCAGCACCTGCTTGCCTTGGTCGCGAAAGTATTCGGCGATGGCCGTGGCCACGAGGGCGCCGCGCGCACGAACGAGCGCCGCCTGGTCGCCGGTGGCCACCACGATGACGGAGCGCGCGAGGCCTTCGACACCAAGTGAGTTCTCGATGAAATCACGCACTTCGCGACCGCGCTCGCCGAGCAGGGCAATCACGTTGACATCCGCGCGCGCCTGGCGGGCCACCATGCCGAGGAGCGTGCTCTTGCCCACTCCCGAGCCGGCAAAGATGCCGACCCGCTGTCCGCGTCCAATCGTCAGGGGGCCGTCGATGGCGCGAACGCCGGTCTCCAACACGTCCTTGATGGTCTGACGCTTCAGTGGATTGGGCGGCTCGGCAGCGAGGGGGACTCGCGCGACGCACTCCAACTTGCCGAGCCCGTCGATGGGATGGCCGAGACCGTCGAGCACGCGGCCCAGCAGTCCGGGCCCGACATCAACGCCGAACGTGCGACCCAGGGGCTGAACGCTGCTGCCGGGGTGCATGCCGCTCATGTCGCCGAGCGGCATGAGTTGCACGCCGCGTTCGTGAAATCCAACGACTTCCGCGAGTACGGACTGTTCGCCGCTCATGCTCGTGATGCGGCAGAGCTCACCCAGGCCGACGTCCATACCGGACGCCTCCGCCACGAGACCGACCAGACGAGTCACGCGGCCATACGTGGAGAAGCGGGGCATTTCGGCGATGCGCGCGGCGAGACTGCTCATCATGGTCAGGCCACCGCGTTGGACAGGCGGCGATAGACGCGCTCCAGCGCGGTATCGACGCGTCCGTCAAGAATGCGTTCGCGTCCTTCCACCAGGCAGCCGCCCTGCAGGATGCCCGAATCCGGCACCCACGCGATTTCGCGGCCGGGTCCGATGCGCACAGCGTCGCCGCCGGGCGCAACGGCGAGGGCCGTGAGATCCACCGGATTGATGCGAATGCGCAGCGCTTCGTCGATGGGAAATTCCGTGACGGCGCGGCGGATCAGGTCTGCCGTGACGTCCGCTGAGCCACGCACCTCGCGCGCGATAAGCTGACGCGCGACGGTCGTGGCGAGGACGGCGATGTTGTCCTCGAGGGCGTTCAGGTATCGCGCTTCATTCTCGCGAATCTGCACGGCAGCAGCGTGCAGTGCCGCGATGGCCTGGCTGGCGCGCTGCTCGAACTCCGCCTCCGCGGCGGCGCGTCCCGCTGCGTGACCGGCGTCATACGCATCCGAGGTCACCTGCTCGCGCTCCGCGAGCTCGAGCGCCTCGAGCTCCTCGCTCGTCGGCTGTACGTCGCCTGAGAGCGTGCGGAAAATCTCGTGGCCCGCCGCATGGAGCTCCTGCAGCGTCCATGGGGTCGGAACCGTAGGAGCTTCCTCGTGCGCGCGGACATACGGTGTCGCGTTAGACCAGATCATCGCCGCCTCCGTTCAGGATGATTTCACCAGAATCCTCGAGCTTGCGCACCATGCCGACGATGTTCGTCTGCGCCTTCTCGATATCCGTCTTGCGGCTCGGGCCCATCATCTCGATCTCTTCCTTGAGCGCCATGACCGCGCGCTGCGACATCACACCCATGATCTTGTTGCGGACTTCGTTGCTGGCCGACTTGAGCGCCAGCGCGAGTTCGCGCGAATCGACGTCGCGCAGCAGACGCTGCAGCGCACGGTCGTCGAGACCGACGAGATCCTCGAAGACGAACATGAGGTTCTTGATCTGCTCGGAGAGGCCGAGGTCCAGCGCGGCCACCCCTTCCATGATGACTTTTTCGAGCGATGGGGCCACCAGGTTGAGCACCGCCGCCACAGCTGCCGGCCCACCCGAGGCGCTCATGCCTGGCGTTGGCGAGAGATCCGCCTCGGCGAGGATCGAGCGCTCGATGAGTTGCAGCATGTCCGGGGACACCTTTTCCATGCGCGCCATCCGGAACACGACTTCGCTGCCGAGCAACGGCGTGAGTTCCTTGAGGATGTTCGCTGTGTGCTGCGGTTCGAGATGCGCCAGGATGAGCGCCACGGTCTGCGGATGCTCACCGCGCATCATGTTGCCCAGCTGCACCGGGTCCGCGTTGCGCAGACGCTGCAGCCCCGCGTTGTCCGCGAGCTGCAGTTGAATGCGGCGAAGCATGGCGTGGGATTTACTGGCGCCGAACGCCTTCTCGAGCACCTCTTTCGCGTACTCGAGACCACCAGACGCCAGGGAATCCGCGGCGACCATGATCTCCAGCCACTCGTTCAGGACGGCTTCGGCCATGTCGCCGCTCACGCGATCCATGCGGGCGATCTCGAACGAAATCGTCTCCACGTCTTCGGGCGAGAGCTTCTGCGTGATCTTCGCGGCCGATTCGGCTCCCAGCACCATGCAGAGGATCGCGGCCTTCTTGACGCCGTTCAATTCGCCGGTATCCGGCTTGACCTGGCGCGCGAGGGTGAGTGCCATGGCTAGTTATCCTTGATCCAGGCACGCACCAGACGCGCGGCGACGTCCGGCTGATCCTCCACGCTCGCGGAGATCCGTTCCTTGAGCACGCTCTTCACCATCACCGGTGCGTTGGGTGCCGGCATCGGGATGAACGAGTGATCGCTCACCGGCTCACCGCGCGGGAGCATGATGGTCGGGGACGTGTCCGTCGCGTCGCCGGCGGGGCGCTTGAGCGCCTTCAGGCTGAGCAGCGCCACGATGAACGCCAGGATGATGGCGCCGCCGCCAAGCGCTGGACGTTGCAGCGCCTGTACGGTCTGCATGAGGTCGCGCTTCGGTATTTCGTTCAGGAGATGATCGGACGCGTCGAACGGCATACTGACGACCTTGACCACGTCGCCGCGCGCACTGTCCAGGCCGATCGCGTTGCGAACCAGCGCTTCGATCTGTGCCACTTCATCCGGCGTACGGGACACGTATGTCGGCTTCCGCGCGCCCGGCGCGGAGTCACGCTTCTCGGCAAGGAGCACGGCGACCGTGACGCGCTTCAGGTTGCCGATTGCGCCGGAGAACGTTTCGGTCAGATGCGTGTTGTCGTAGGTCGTGCCCGAGTTGGTCTGTGCGGCGCCGCCCTGGGCGCCGGGCGTGATCTCGCTCTTGGTCTCGCTGGCGACGGCCTGCTTGTCGGGCTCGATAGCCTCCGTGCGCCGCTCGATGCGATCGAAGTTGATGGAGGCGTTCACCTGTACGCGGGCATTACCCGTCCCGACTGCCTGGGCGAGCAACCGCTCGGCTTTGGAGCGCAGGTAGTCCTCCACCTCCTTCTGCAGCTGGAACTGCTTGCTGCTGAGTCCCTCCGCGGTCGCGCCTTCGTCCGCTTCGCTGAGCAGGCGGCCGGCATCGTCCACGATGGTGACATGGTCACTGGTAAGGCCGTCTACACTGCTCGCCGCGAGGTGCGCGATGCCCTTCACCACGTCCGGCGTCGGATCCTGTCCACTGCGCAACTTGATGACGATGCTCGCCTCGGCCGGCTTTTCCGTGGCGCCGAATCCCTGCGTCTCGTGCATGACGAGATGCACCTGCGCCGCCTCGATGCCGCGCATTTTGCTGACCGTGCGCTCGAGCTCTCCCTCCAGCGCACGACGGTAGTTGATCCGCTGCGTGAAGTCCGTCATGCCCCAGGAGGGCTGGTCGAACAACTCGAGCCCCGGCCGCCCCTGGCTAGGCATGCCGCCCTTGGCGAGCATCACGCGCGCCTTCGGGAGGTCTGGTAGCGCGACGAGAATTTCGGTGCCGCTCGGGCCCAACTTGTACTGGACGCCCGCCTGATCGAGCTTGTCCGTCATGGCACTGACGGATTCGATGGGCAGCCCGCTGAAGGCCGGCACCCAGTCAGGCTGTGTGGCCCAATGGGAAACGGCGAAGATCAACGCTGCCGCGAGCACGCCCACGACGGCGATGAGGATTCTGTTTCCACCGCCGACGCGGCTGATCAGTGTCTGAATTGCGGGAGGCATCTATGTATGTCGCTAGCTCTGCATGTTGATCACGGTGCGATAGGCATCCGCGAACTTGTTGCGCAGTTCGATCAGCATCTGCAGGGAGAGCTGCGCTTCTTCGGTGGCTGCCATGACCTGATGCAGCTCGACGTTTTCACCATGGCGGTCGCGGGCCTGCGCACGGGCGTGGTCACCGAGGACGAGCTGGCGATGGGCCAGCGCTTCCACGACGCCTGGGAGGAGACCCGCTACGAGGCGGAGCTGCTGGTGCGCGGCGCGATGGCCGAGATCGGCTGCGTGGTGATCCGCCTGGGGCTTTTGGTAGGCGATTCGCATACCGGTGAGATCGACCGCTTCGTTGGCCCCTACGCGCTGGCGATGCTGCTCGCGCAGACGCCCGCGTCGATGCCGCTGCCGCTCCCGGGCGACGGAGGCGCGCCGTTCAACGTGGTGCCGATCGACTTCGCCGCCAGCGCCGCGCTCGCGCTGCACCACCACCCGAACGCCACTGGAAAGACCTTCCACCTCGTGGACCCGAACCCCACCAGCGTGCGCCGGGTGTGGGAGCAGATCGCGCGCCGCTCGAACAGCAAGCTCCCGCGGGTGCGGCTCGGGCTGCGCATCGCCGACACGCT
>JANYIN010000036.1 GCA_025362035.1 Gemmatimonadaceae bacterium
CGAGCGGTTCTGCAACTGGAGCCGGTACGTGGCAAGCACCTGGTTCGTCTGCACGTAGCCTGGATCGGTGACATTGCCCCACAAGTAGAAGATCGACGCGGCACTCGGCGTCAATGACGCGTTGGGATCACCCTGTACGCCCTTCCACGTTGCCTGCGACACTGGCGTGTTGAAGAGCGACGGGTCGATCACCATCTGCTGCGACTGAAAGATCGTCGGCCCGCGGACGCACAGCGTCGGCGCAACGTGCCAACCCCAGAATATCTGGCAATTGGGATTGTTCCTCGTACTCGCGTGCAAGCTGCCCTGTATCCACACCTTTTTCGGCGAGAGTCCCAGATTGATCATCAACCGGCACATCTCGCTCGCGCGCCCCCAACAACCGTCGTCCGGGTAGAGAAACGGAATGCATGGTGGCGGGACGGTGAGCGGGTTGCAGCTCGTCGCCTTCATCGTGTCGAACACCTGCTGCGCGCCTTTCGCGGAGAGACACTTGAACCACCGCCATGGCCAACACGGCCAGCACCATAGGCGCCACCACTGGTCCTTGATCCACTCGATCGACCACGGGACGCGCGCGGGAAACTCAGGCCGAGGGAAATGCGGGACGTCCCCTTCCGGTCCGAATGAGTACGGACGAACATCGATGATCTCGTGGGCATCCGTCTCGGTGACGACGACCGGCGAAAAATTGCGACTCGCCTCGCGCAGCAGGGTTTCCAACTCACCGGCATCGGGCGTGCTGCTTCGCAAGAGGTGCCGTGCGTGCGAAAGCTCGAACTCGACGCTGAGCACGCCCGTGTCGATGGGATCGATACTGGCCACGCGCGATACGTGCGGAATGAGCAGCCGCGTGATGGCGCTCGTCGCCGGTTCGAGCTCGAGATACACGGGACGCCGAAGCTGCCGGAGCCCGTCGAGAATGCGGGCCAGCCCGGCGGCGTTTTTGTCGGACCGTTCGATGCGGGCAAGCCGGCCGCCTTCCAGCTCGACGGAAAAACCACCCTCACTTGCGATCCCGCTATCGAGCGGAGGATCGATGCGGAGGACGAGCGAAACGACAGCATTCGGGTTCGGCATCTTGACCTCCCGGGATCAGGATGTGGACTCCGCGAAGCAGCGTGGCACGGGCGGCACGATGCCCGTGACCGGCTTGGCTCTCGTCGCCGAGCGCGGGTTTCTTCCTGAGTTCAGATAGTCTGCAAGAAAAGGGGTCCGCGCGCCAGCGCACCGCGAACAAATGGCGCCTCAGTAGACGCCGAGGTCCCGCCCGGACACCACGGCACCCCCATAGCCGGCGTGCACCTCGCGCAGCAGCACCGTGTCGGCCACCGTGCTCGGGATCTGGTGATACAAGAGAAGGAGCTTCGGGTGCGCCTTCGTGGCCACAGCGCCGAGGTCGAGGCTCGGCGTGTGGAAGGCGCGATGGTACCTCTGCCACGCCGGCGACATCCCGACCAGCGCGGCCGACGAGATCACCTCGTGCACCAGGACGTCGCATCCATGGCACGCGGTCGCCACAGCGTCGTCGGCGCGCGTGTCGCCAGAGATCACAACTGACCGGTCCGCCGTGTCGAAGCGGTAGCCGTACGCGCGCTTCCAGCTCCCGTGCGGCACGGCGAAGGCGGTGACGGTCACGAGGCTGTCGTGGTACACCACCCCGGGCGACACGTCATGCCCGCGACCGCCGTAACCGGTGGCATTGGACGGCTCGCCGCCATGGAGCCGAACGTCGATGTCCTCGGCGTACGCTTCCTGGAGATGGTGCGTCATCAATCGAGTGCCGGGCGGACCGTACACCTCCAGCGGCGTGGTGCGCCCCATCACCCACGGCGTGAACATCAGGTCGGCGAGACCGAGCGTATGATCGGAATGCAGGTGGGTAAGGAAGACGATTCGGAGCTTGGGAAGCCCCAGCGCCGGGAGCGAGTCGCGCCCCGACGCCGCGACCGCCCGTCGCACCACGCCGGGCCCAGCATCCACCAGATAAGCCTGGTCGCCTACCACCACCGCCACAGCTGGCCCCGAGCGGTCTGGGTCGGCGCTCGGCGTGCCGGTGCCAAGCAGCACCACCCGAGTGCGGCTCGAACTCTGACCCGCCGTAACCGCCCCCTGCGCGACGGCAGATTGGGTCAGCAACACGCCGAGCGCGAGACCAGTGACGAGCGATGCAATGGACATGCGGGTGCGTGGTTGAAGGTGGTATCCGCCCAATGGTCGCCTGGGACAGCCCTCGAGAGAGCGCATCACCCAAGCATGCAATCAAGTACCAGCGTGGTCAGCCAGGTCGCGCGCGAGCCACGCCTGCGCGAACCGTAAGTCACGCATGACTGTCGGCGCCGACGTGCCCAGCACCTGCGCCGCCTCGTCGAGAGTAAGGCCGGCAAAGTAGCGCAACTCGATGGCCTTGGCATGACGTGGGTGGAGCGCACCGAACCGCGTGAGCGCCTCGTCGAGCGAGACTAGCGCGTCGGGCTCGGCAGTCGCGGCGGTGCCGTCGTCGCCCCATCCCGCGGCGTCAAGGCTCACGTGCACGGCGCCGGCGCCGCGTTTTTCCGCCAACCGATGCTTCGCATGGTCGATGAGGATGCGCCGCATCGCCGTTGACGCAACGGCGAAAAAGTGGGAGCGGTCCTGTAGCGCGGGCGTGGTCCCCGCGGTCATGCGCAGATATGCCTCGTGCACCAGCGCCGAGGTATCGAGCGTATGGTCGGGCTGCTCGGCGCGCAACCGCGCGCGCGCGATGGCGCGCAGCCGCTCGTACACGTGCGGCAGCATCGCATCGAACGCATCGCGGTCACCCTCACGCCAGCGGCGGAGGTAACGCGTGATCTCCGTGGCCTCGGCTGATGCCGCGATGTCATCAGTCACGTGCCATGGCGGACGCCAGGAATACGGCGCGCCGCGCCGCGTCTTCGAGCGAGAGGGCGACGCCAATCGCCGTCGCTTCGTCAAAACGAACCGGGCCGAGTGATAGACCGAGCGCGTCGCGGAACTGATAAAGATCGACGTCCGCACGCGATGACCGGCGCGCGCCGGAGGACTCGAAGGCGCGCGAAGCGGCGGCGAGCATCGTCGCGGCCGTCGCATCATCATTGACGTCGTGCAGCAGCTGCGCGGTAACGTCAAGGCCCGCGATCACGAGTGGACGCGAGCCGTACGGGATGGCGGCAGTGAGCGCATCGCGGAGGAGCACCGCGCAGCGAGCGCGTTCGTTCAGACGGAGGAGCGCGATCGCGTCGAAGAGCTCGGACTGCACCACGCTCCCCAACGCGCCGGAGGCGCGACGAACGTCCAGCGCTTCCGCGAGCACCGCGTGGGCCCTCGCCGGTTGACCGTTGTCGAGCAGCATGCGCCCTAGCTCGGTGAGCGTCGTGCCAAGTGGCCAGAGTCTACCGGACTCACGCTGCGGAGGGAGATAAGTCTCTACGAGCGCGGCATGATCACCCGGCTCGCCGAGCGCGTGCCGGTTGACCGCGAGTCGCACGAGTACGAGCAGGCGGTATCCATGGTCGGAGACGAGCTGGCTCACCTCGAGGGCGCGCGCATGCAATTCGAGGGCACGCGCAAATTCGCCGCGTCGCTCCATGAGCGATCCGAGCCACGTGGCCCCATACGCAACCGCACGCGCGTCGCCTCGTCGTTCGTGCGACGCGATCACCGCCTCGAACTGCCGTTGGGCGTCGTCGAAGTCGCCGCGCTCCATCGCAATCCATGCGAGGTTATTGCGTGAAAGCGCAGCGCCAAGGGTGTCGCCGAGCTCCTCGTTTAGGGACAGCGCCTCGCGCGACAGGGTTTCCCCCTGCGCGAGATCCCCGGCGGCCCACGTCTGCCAGCCGAGATTCGCGAGCGTGGACGCGATACCCGCGAGATCGCCGGTCTCGCGATAGAGCGCGAGCGCACGCGCGAACAGTTCGCGAGCCTCAGGAAAGACGCTGCGCGAGCCCGCGAGGTGCGCTGCACTGGTCAACACTCGCGCATGGAGTGCGGGTTCCACGCGTGGTCCGTCCGCTCGCTCCAGCGCAGTGAGCACCCGCAGCACCACCGCGTTTCCCTCCTGCAACGGGCCGCGCGTGAGCCAGAGACGATACAGCGATACAGCGAGATGCGCCGCGTCGAACAGGCCGGCGCGCGCATCCGTGAATGCACTCTCCAGCGCGACGCGCAGATTCGGATATTCGCGCTCGAGCCGATCGAGCCACATGAACTGCGACGGACCGCGTAGCTCCTCCGCTGCGTGTTGCGCGAGCGCGACGAAGTACGCACGATGCGCTCGCCGAGCCGCGACCCCGTCGCTGCTGTCCGCGAGACGATCAAGCCCGTACTCGCGCACGGTCTCCAGCATGAAGATACGCGGCTCGCCGTCCGGCTGCTCTTCGGAATGCACGAGGCTCTTGCTCGCGAGCGACGAGACCAGCTCGAGCACGGTCATGGACGCGTCACCATCGCCCACGAGATCACGCGATACGCCTTCCGCGGCGTCGAGCGACGCGCCTCCAGCGAATACGGCTAGGCGGCAGAACAACGCGCGTTCCGGTTCCGTGAGAAGATTGTAGCTCCAGTCGATGACGGCGCGCATGGTACCATGACGCGCGGGGCGGTCCGCCACGTCAGCGCGAAGGAGCTCAAAACGCCGTTCGAGCCGCGCGAGGATCGCGCGCGGCGAGAGCAGCGTCGCTCGCGCGGCAGCGAGCTCCAGTGCGAGCGGCAATCCGTCGAGCCGGCGGCAGATCTCGGCGACAGCTGCCAGCGATTCATCGTCGAGCACGAGCGAGGGCTTCTCAGCACGCGCACGGCTCAGGAACAGTTGCATCGCCTCGGAATCAGCAGCGTCCAGCGCGCCCGGCGCCGGCGTCGCGAGCGGCGGAACCGGGAATGTCTGTTCACCTTGCACGGCGAGCGGTGCGCGGCTCGTGGCCAGGACCGACACGCCAGGGCACGCAGCGAGCAGCCTCGCCACGAAGGGCGCAGACGCCAGCACGTGTTCCATGTTGTCCAGCACCAGCAGCGCGCACCGACCCGCAAGGGCAGCAATCGCGCGATCGGCGGGCGGAGCGGTCCCGCCGTCGTGCACGCCCAGCACCTGGGCCACCGACCATGGGACCAGCGCCGGCTCGGCGATATCCGCCAGCGGCACGAACCACACGCCATCCGGGAAGGAAGCGCGTACACTCGACGCGAGTTCCAGCGACAAGCGTGTCTTGCCGGTGCCGCCCGGACCGATGAGCGTGAGGAGGCGCGATCCTGCGAGCAGCGTGCGCGCGGCGGCGAGCTCGCGTTCGCGGCCGATCAATCGCGTCAATGCAGTCGGCAGGGCGCCGCGTCCCGCTTCCGGCGGCCGTGGACGCACCGCGGCGGCATTCGCGGCGCGCAGTGCGTCGAGCGCATCGCGCACCTCTGCTGCGTCGGCGGGGCGGCGCGAGCGGTCGTCACTGAGCAACGATTCCACGAGTGCGCGCACGCCATCGTCGATGGATGCAAGCGCCGCGGGGCGGTCGGCTGCGGTTGCGCCTGACTGCGGACGATGCCCCGTGAGCATCTCATGCAGCATCACGCCAAGTGCCCAGAGGTCGGCGCCTTGATCGACGGCGTCGCCCCGCACATGCTCGGGAGACATGTATGCCGGCGTGCCAACCGCCGCGTCGCGTGTCAGAACGTCCGGCTCGGCGAGCAGCTTCGCGATCCCGAAGTCCGCGAGCCTCGCGGCCCCCTCGGCGTCGAATAGCACGTTGGCCGGCTTCACGTCGCGATGGACGATTCCCGCGGCATGTGTTGCGGCCAACGCGCTCGCAACCTGGGCGGCAATCCGAAGCGCGTCGCCGACCGTGATGGGTGCGTGCGAGATTCGCTGGCGGAGTGTCTCACCAGCGTAGTACGCCATGACGATGAAGAGTTGACGGTCGTCCGTCTCGCCGATGTCGTACACCGTGGCCACATGCGGATGCTCGAGCCGGGCCGCCGCGCGGGCCTCCGCGCGGAAGCGGGCCACCGCGCTCAGGTCCGCATCGATGGCGGCAGCACGCAGGAACTTGAGCGCCACGCTGCGTTCGAGCTGCTGGTCCCATGCGAGGTGTACATCGCCCATGGCGCCGCTTCCGAGATGTCGCTCGACGCGGTAACGACCCGCGACCAGGCCGCTGCCCGACGCCCGAACCTCTTCGGAGCTCAACAAGCGCAGGAAGTCGCCCGCGAGGACCGCCGCGTCCAGGAGCGAGGCGACCTCCTCCTTCACAGCGGGATCCGCGCCGACTTCGCGAAGCCGGGCGGCACGGCCGGCCGGCTCCAGCTCGATCAAGTCGTCGAAGAGACGTCGCGCCTCGGCGCCCAGGTCAGTCGGCACAGCGAATCTTACCACCGTCCGCCCGGCGCTGCTATCGAGTTCGGCAGCAAGGTGGCGCCCTCGGCGGGCATTCGATGAAAAATCGGCGCAGCACTTGTCGCTGATGGAGGTAGCAGCACTTACATCGCCACCGCTCACCCTGGACAGGCACACATGAAGACCGGACTCCTCGGCACCACCGCCATCGTTGCGATCGCTACGCTCGGCGTTGCCATCGCCTGCAGCAACAGCACAACCGCTGTCGACAAGTCGGCGCTCTCCTACGGCCCCTCCGTCAGTTTCGGGCAGGGCTCGGCACGGACATGGGTGCAGACCGACGCATCAGGTGCGCTGTCGTCGATCGGAATCGCCATGACGGAGTCTGCGCTGAACGGACTCCCGACTACCGTGAGCGGGCGGAGTCCCACCGCGCTCATGGCCACCCTGCCCCTTCCGGCGGAAGCCGCGGGCGCCGGCTTCGATCACGCGGAAGTGGGATGGAATCCGCTCGGCCATGATCCTGTGCAGATCTACGGTCTGCCGCACTTCGACATGCATTTCTACAGCGTCAGTCCGGCCACACAACTCGCAATCCTGCCGAATGACCCACAGTGGGCGACAAAGGCCGCGAACCTGCCGAGCGCCGCATTCGTCCCGACGGGCTACGTGGCGCCGCCCGCGCCCATCGCCGCGAGCGCGGTTCCGCAGATGGGCGTCCACTGGACGGACGTGAAATCGCCCGAGTTCAATGGGCAGCCGTTCACGAGCACCTTCATCTACGGTTCGTGGGATGGACAGTTCATCTTTCTGGAGCCGATGATCACCAAGGCGTTCCTTGACAGTCACCCGGCGAACGTCACGAGGAACATCCCTCAGCCCGCGCAGTGGGCGAAGCCCGGCAGCTACCCTACGACATATACCGTGAACTACGACGCCTCGTTGCAGGAATTCCGCATCACGCTGGGCGGCCTGACGAAGCGCTAGTCCAGCGATGGAAGTCGAGCGGAACGAATGGAGGCAGGATCATGCCGGCGGAAGAGGAAAGGAATGAGGGGCGACGGACTCGAACCGGCGACGCAGTGCGGTCAGGTTCCTTTCCTTCTTCCAGCGCGGCCATTGGACGCTCTCATGGCTTCAGTTCGAGGGCGGCCTTTCCGGTTGCGAAATCGGCGGGTACGGAAACATGATCGTGAACAATCAACCACTTTCCATTGATCCTTCGGAGGCCGCTTGTTACGCGAAGCCACATGTCGGACTTCTGGCCGTCCTTGAGCGTTCCACTCATTCGCTCGAGCACGTGGATGAAGGCGACATCTTGTCCCGCGATAATTCGAAGGTCGCGGAACTCGACGTCGAGCGGGCCTTTATACATGGCAAAGAACGCTTCGTAGTTCTTTCGATATGAGTCGCGCCCGACCTTTTGGAGCGGGGGAACTACGTCGAAGGCGACGACGCTCGCTCCTGCGGCGTACACGGCCATCACGCCGTTGATGTCCTTTGCTCGGAACGCCTTTTCCCATCGAGCCAACAACTGCCGGATCTCGGCTTCCCCCGTTGCCGCTGGTTGGGCAGCGAACGCAGGGATGGACTTCGTCACGGCGACGGTGGTGATGAGGGCCGCAAGATGAACGAGTCTTCTCATAACTCCTCCCGTTGATCGTCGAGTGCATTCAACCGTTTGAGAAGTGCACGGCGTCTTGCTCGAATTCCTTGGTCGCCGGCCGGCCGAAGCGCCGCGATCGACGACGAAGAGCACGCGCTTCGCCTTGCCTTGTTTGTTGAGTCGATGGAAGAATGGGACGGCCTCGAACGTTTTACAACCCCCAGCGGAAGAGCAGATGCGTGGCAATCTTGTCCAAGCCGTTCTCGCTTCTGCGGCGTACGATCCGATAGACTCCGCTCTCCGACCCACTCGATCATGAAGACTCTGAAGCGCTTTGGCCTCGCGGTCACGATTGTCGCGAGCGCCGCGCCACTCTCGGGGCAAGCCACGGGAGCCGCGCGGGCGATCCCACTCAACTCTGCCACGCGTCTCGAGTTGGTCAACGCGCGTGTGCTGTTCGTCGAGTACCGCGGCCGCCAAGCACTCAAGCTTGCGCCACTCGACGGGCATGAGCATGACGTGGATCAGGAATTGGCGGCGGTGTTGACGGAGTCCGACTTCGAGGACGGCGTCATGGAACTCGACGTGGCCGGCGCGCGTCGGGAGGGGTACTCGAAGGCAGGAGACGTGAGCGGCTTCAAGGGGATCATCGGCCTGTCCTTCCGCATTCACGGAGACAGTGCGGAGCGCTTCTACATCCGGCCGGAAAATGCCCGTGGAGACCTCCAACTCTTCCGCAACCGCTCCACGCAGTACGAGGCCGACCCGGACTTTCCCTGGTCGCGGCTGCGGCAGGAGACTCCTGGCGTCTACGAGTCCTACGTGGACATCGAGTCCGGCGAATGGACAAGGCTCAGAATCGAAGTCGCAGGCACCACGGCGCGGCTATACGTCAACGGAGCGTCTCAGCCGACCGTCGTGGTGAATGACCTCAAGCTTGGCGAGAGCCGCGGTAAAATCGCACTGTGGGCGCGCGTCAGCACCGAGGCATACTTCGCCAACCTGAGGGTCGAATCAAGATGAGGAGACCGAAGATCACCGCCGCCTGAATCCCACATGATTCGCGCTCTACGCTGGAGCAGTCGCGCGGTACTGCTCTGCTGGTGCCTGGGGGCCTGCTCCGCCGGCACGCTCGCCTCCCGTAGCCAGTCGGACGTGACGACGAGCAACATCGTCCCCGGCTGCCGGACGCCCGAAATCACGTTGGCGGATTACCGGCCGCCGGCGTTCAACCCGCACGACACTGTGGGTCCGCTCGACACGATGCCTGACCGGCAATGGCATTCGCGCCTTCCGGATGAACACGCGGCCATCGCGGCCATGCTCGGCGCGGGTGTTGAGCGTGGTTCCCCGGTGCGTGAGCTTCTCGCGTACGTCACCGATGTCATCGGCCCGCGCATCACGGGGAGCGCGGCGATGCGCCGCGCAAATGACTGGACGCGCGAACGATTCATCGCCTGGCCAGTGCTTCGGCTGTCGCGATGTCGTCCGGTGAATACACAAGAGTGGACGAACGACCGACAAACGTGATCGCCCCGAGAAGCTCGCCTCGCAACATGACGGGGACCACGAGCAGCATCCCCACCCCGAGACGCTCGACAATTCGGCGGGTCTCCTCGTCGCGAGCCGCTGCGCCGAGGAGATCGACCCGACCGTCCACGATATGGCGCACGTTGCCCGCGCGTCGCAGCGCGGGGACACCCAGCGGGTCATCTGCGCCAGGTAGCCACCGTTCGGCGAGAAGGCCCGCGACGATGTTCTCGCCCGCTTCGGGATGGAGGACGGTCAGCCGACGCAAGCCGCCGTCCGATTCGACGACGTCGACGATGCACCACGCGTCGAGTCCTGGGAGCGCGACATCGGCGATGGCCGCATACGTCAACTCCTGGTCGAGAGACGCGCCGAAGCGGAGGCTGGCCGCCGCGAGGAATTCAGCCCGTTCGCGCGCCGCGCGAGCCACCATGGCCGCGTCCTGCTCGCGCAATGCGGCGAGAGGCGCTTTCCGCGAGACCGACGAGGCAATGGTCCGCCGTCATCGCGACTCCACGGAGAACGGGATGGTGTACTTGCGCGCTGGCGAGGGCGCGCGCCATGAGGGCGCTCGACCCGGACGGCCCAAACCAGCGCGAGAGGCCACCCGTGACCCGTTCACAGATCTGCCTCGCGACAGTGACGGTCCTCTCGTCGCTCGTCTCGCCATCGGCGTCGCGGCTGAAGAGGTGTCGAGCAAGCGTGATGGCCGCGGTCGATGGCATTCTGACGAATCAAGGGAAGTCGACCGCCATCACGCTGCGTGCGGGATGCCGTATCACTGCAATTTCGTGACCCGTGGCAACTGCGTCCGGTCGCTCAGCGTGCTCGCCACGACACGGCGGAGCGGCCAAGGCACGATTCCAGCAATGTCAGACCAACCTTGAATTCTAACCGCCGGTGCCCGGGCTCTCGTCCCGGTTCACCGATCGTACGGACGTCGTCAAGCGAGCGTGATGCCGGATTTTTCTTCGTCTACTGAGGCGCTCTTCGCCCGACCTGGCGAGATGGGCGCGCGCTGTCGCGCCCACGATTGGTCCCGCTCTCCCCTCGGGCCGACGGAAGGGTGGTCCCAGTCCCTCCGCACGGTTTCCCACCTGGTACTCGGCTCGGCGTTTCCCAAGATCGTCCTCTGGGGCCCCGACCTTGTCCAGCTCTACAACGATTCCTACGCACCCATCATGGGCGTGAAGCATCCGTGGGGGCTCGGACGTCCGACCCGCGAAGTATGGCCGGAAGCGTGGTCGTTCAACGAGCCGATCTACGACCGTGTGCGCGCCGGCGACACGGTCGCCTTGCAGGATCAGCTCTATCGGCTGGCGACGCGCGGGCCCGACAGCCCACTGGAAGAGGTCTTCCTCACGATCTCGTACAGCTCCGTCCTCGGGGACGACGGTGCCGTTGGCGGGGTGCTCGTCACCATGATCGACACCACCGACGCCGTGCGCGGTCGCGTCGCCGCCGCCGCGCTTGCCGAGAGCGAGGCGCGCCTGCGCCTCGCGGTCGAAGTTGCTGAGCTCGGCACATGGGAGTGGGAGCCGGACACGGACCGGGTCACGTTCGACCGGTACGCGCGCGAGCTGTTCGGTCTGGACCGCGATGGGTGGTTGATGCGCCGCGACATCCTTGCGTCACGCATTCATCCGGAGGACCGGGAGCGCGTGGCCGCCGCCCTGGCTGGCGCCGTGGACCCGGCGGGCCCGGGACGATACCACTCGGAGTATCGCGTTTTACACCCCGACGGGAAGGTCCGCTGGGCGCTCGCGGGCGGTCAGGCGCTCTTCGCGGGCGACGGAGCTAGCCGGCGACCCGCACGGGTGGTGGGCACCTTGCTCGACGTCACGGGGACGCGTCGCACGCAGCATGCGCTCGAGGCGGCGCGTTCGCAGCTCGAGGACCAGCAGGCGGAGCTGGAAGCGACCAACGATCAGCTCCAGGAAAACGCGCTGAAGCTGTCCGCGCAGGCCGAGGCGCTGGAGCACGCGAACGCCGCACTTCGGCTTCGCGAAGATCACCTGGCACGCGTGTTTGCACAGGCTCCGGTCGCCGTGTGCGTGATCCGCGGCCACGACCTGGTAGTGGAGCTCGCAAACCCCCTTTTCCAGCATATCGTACCGCGGGTGCTCGTCGGACGGCCGCTCGGTGAGGCGCTCCCGGAGATCGATGCACAGGGCTACGCGGCGCTCCTGCGCGGCGTGCGGGAGACGGGCGAGCCGTGGACGGGCTACGGCGTCGAGCTCGAGTACGATCGCCACGGCACCGGGACGCTCGAACGCGCCTATTTCAACGCGCTCTACTTCCCGCTGGTCGAGGCGGGCGGCGCACGCGTGGGTGTGATCGCGGTGGTCGTCGAGGTCACCGAGGAGGTGCTCGCGCGGCGCGAAGTGGAGCGCCTGCTGCGGGAGAGCGAGCGGGTCGCCGTCGCGCTGCGCGCGGGCGAGCAGCGACTCCGGGACGTGTTCGAGCAGTCCCCCGTCGCGGTTGCGGTCCTGGAAGGGCCCGACCATGTGTACACCATCGCGAGCCCACGGTATCGCGAATCGCCCGGCGGGGGGCGTCCGCTCCTCGGCCGTAAATTCCGGGAAGCGTTCCCCGAACTCAAGGGGACCGGGTATCCCGAGACGATGGACCGGGTGTACCAGACCGGTGAGCCGTTCAGCGCCACAGAGCTCCTCGTCATGCTGGATAGCGACGGCGACGGAGTGCCGGAAGAGCGCTACTTCAACGTGGGCTACCAGCCGCTCCGCGACGTCGACGGGAATGTGTACGCCATCTCGAGCGTCGCGTACGACGTGACGACCCACGTCGTGGCTCGACGCGAGGTCGACGCGGCACGCGCCGAGGCTGACGCGGCGAACAAGGCGAAGTCGGACTTCCTCGCCGCGATGAGCCACGAGCTACGCACCCCACTCAACGCCATCGGTGGGTACACGGATCTGATTTCGCTCGGCGTGCACGGACCCGTAACGGACGCGCAACAGGAGGCACTGGCGCGCGTTCAACGGAGCAACCAGCACCTCCTCTCACTCATCAGCGACGTACTTAGCTTCGCGAAGCTCGAGGCTGGGCGCGTTGAATACACCGCCGAATTCGTCCGCCTTGCCGACCTCGTGGCGGAGGTCATGCCGATGGTCGAGCCGCAGCTCTCCGCCAAGGGCCTGAGCGCGACGGTGGAGGTGGATCCCTCGCTGATGGCGTGGGCCGACCCGGACGCCGTGCGGCAGATCGCCCTGAATCTCCTCTCCAATGCGGTCAAGTTCACCGTGCACGGAGGCGTGATCGTCGACGCCGCGCAACGCGATGGCGCGCCGGGCGAGATCTACATGCGGTTTACGGACAGCGGTATCGGCATCCCCGACAAGAAGCATGACACGATCTTCGACCCGTTCGTGCAAGTGCGGCGTGGGCTCACGCGTCAGGTGGACGGCACGGGACTCGGCTTGGCAATCAGCCGCGACCTCGCGCGGGGCATGGGGGGCGAGCTGCGCGTGCGGAGTGTCGAGGGCAAAGGCTCGACCTTCACGCTTACTCTTCCCACGTCGCCCCGTAGTTCCGGCGAACCGCTCCAGGCCGACCCCGTCAAATCATCGGCGGATCGCTCTCCCGCTCTCGGTGCCGGTCCATGGCAAGCGCGGTCATGAACTTCGCTGCCGCCCTCTTTTCCCCCGCGCGTAGCACGAGCACGCCCGGATCACTCGATCCGTTCGCGAGCGTCGCGGAGACACCTGCGCGTTCGAGCAGCGCGGTCGACGCACCGAAGGCAAGGATGGTCTTGCAGTGGCGATACTGGTTTATCACAAATTCCGTCGTGTGGCCGTCGGCGGCGAGCGCGCGTACACCGGTCTTCCCGTCGGGAAGCACGAGCGCATCGAACAGCACCGATGGCGCGTTCTCCATCGATGCATCCGCTTCGATGACACCACCCGCCGCGGTCTTGTAGCTCCCGAGTCGTGGGCCCACGAAGCGCGGCACGGCACCGGCGTCGGTCAGCGCGGCGTGGAGCGCGGTGAGCGAATTGCCTTCCACGCCGTCGGCGACGAGGATCGCGACCTTCCGCGTGCGCACGCCGGTTTCTCCTGGACGCGCCGTGAGCGAGAGCGCGGGAGAGACGGACACCTCGGGTGAGGTCGGCGACTCGAGTACGCGCGGCATCGCATCCGGCAACTCCATGCCGATCCCTTCGGCCACCTGCGCTGCGAGATCCTCGTCGACGTTGCGCAGCGACGCGAGCATCCGCTCGCGGATCGCGGGCACCGTCAGCTTACTGAGCTCGAAGCGGAAGCCGCCGACGATGTGCGCCTTCTCCCATTCCGTCTGGCTGTTGTAGAAGAGCGTCGCCTGCGTGTAATGATCAGCGAACTTCTCCGGCTTGCCACGCAATTTGTCCTCGATCACCGGCTCCGGAAAGGTGACGAATCCCTTCACCCCGGCCTGGAAGGGCGCACCGCCCGCGAGCGAATTGGGCTCATACGCTACGCGTCCGCGTGCGATCGCCTGGCGATGGGACCCGTCGCGCTGGTTGTTATGAATCTGGACGACAGGCGAGTTGATCGGAATCTCGTGAAAGTTTGGGCCGCCGAGCCGTGTGATCTGCGTGTCCACGTATGAGTGAATGCGACCCGCGAGGAGGGGATCGTTGGAAAAGTCGATCCCGGGCACCACGTGCGCCGTGCAGAATGCCACCTGCTCCGTCTCGGCGAAAAAGTTGTCGGGATTCCGATTGAGCACCATCCGCCCGACGGGGCGCACCGGGATCAATTCCTCGGGAACGATCTTTGTAGCGTCCAGCACGTCGAAGGTGAACTGCTCCGCCTGCTTCTCAGTAAAGAGCTGCAGTCCGAGCTCCCACTCGGGATACTCGCCCGCCTCGATGGCTTCCCACAGGTCTCTGCGATGGAAGTCGGCGTCCGCCCCCTGGATCTTCACCGCTTCGTCCCAGACGAGCGAGTGGGTCCCCTGCTTTGGCGTCCAGTGGAACTTCACGAAGACCGACTCGCCCTCGGCGTTCACCAAACGGTAGCTGTGCACCCCGAAGCCCTGCATCATCCGATAGCTGCGGGGGATCGCGTGGTCGGACATCACCCATAACAGCATGTGGGTAGACTCGGGCATCAGCGAGACGAAGTCCCAGAATGTGTCGTGCGCCGAGGCGGCCTGCGGCATCGCATGATGCGGCTCCGGCTTCACGGCGTGCACGAGATCGGGAAACTTCATCGCGTCCTGGATGAAGAACACAGGGATGTTGTTGCCCACCAGATCCCAGTTGCCTTCGTCCGTATAGAACTTGACGGCGAAGCCGCGCACGTCGCGCGCCGTATCGGCCGAGCCGCGCTCGCCGGCCACGGTCGAGAACCGCACGAAGACCGGTGTCTGTTTGGCTGCCTCCTGAAACGGCGCCGCGCGCGTGATGTGGGTGAGCGGCGCGTAGCACTCGAAGACGCCGTGTGCCCCCGACCCGCGTGCGTGGACGATGCGCTCCGGAATCCGCTCGTGATCGAAGTGCGTGATCTTCTCGCGCAGGATGAAGTCTTCGAGCAACGTTGGCCCGCGAAGCCCCGCCTTGAGCGAGTTCTGGTTGTCACCGACCTGAACGCCCTGGTTGGTCGTCAGCACCTGCCCCGTGTTGTCCACGCGAACGCGTGAGAGCGGCCGGGTGGTAGGATCCTCTCCCTCACCGGGCGCGCGCCCCGTTTTGTCATTGGCGTTGTCTTCCGTGCGCGTGCTCGCGCCCACGGAAGGATCCGCTGCGGCAAAGGAGAATCCGCGCATCGGACAGACAGCGTTCGCGCGACCGAACTCACCAGGCTTGTTGGTGTTGACCGGTACCCGCGCGACGAGTGCGTCGGTCGCCGCGGCTTTCTCGGCCAGCGCATCCCCAGCCGTCTCCGTCGAGGGATGCGAAGGGCCGCTGCTCGTGTTGCGGGAGGCGACTTTCGCGGTCTGGCGATTTCCGGAACCTTTCTTGGCACGCGACGCCGCTGCCGACGAGGAAGCCGAGCTCTTCTTTTTTGGCATGTGTTCAAGTTGAGAGCCAGCCCTGGTGAGCAAAGCTCATTCCAAAGCGAGTCACCGCGGTGCCTACCACTCTCCTCGCGATCGTGTGGCGAAGCGGGCAGAGACGGGCAGCCGGGACGAGTTGTCACTTTGAGCCCGCAGCCGTGGTCTCCGATATGTCGCGACGGACGGAGTCGACGGCGCACAACGTGCAGACCCGAGCGTGTACCACGACCACATCACCATGCACAAGCACTCGGCGCTCCGAAAGCTGCGGACGTGACCCCGACCATCTTCACGATCGGCCATTCGACACGGACGCTCGCCGAGTTCGTCGCGTCGTTGCGGCAGGTCGCTGTGGACGCCCTCGTGGACGTTCGCTCCATTCCGCGCTCGCGCGCGATGCCGCAGTTCAACATCGATACGTTGCCGGATTCGCTCGCCGACGCCGGCATTGGCTATCAGCATCTGGGCGCGCTCGGCGGACGACGTCACCGAGGCAAGGGCGATCCGCCGTCGACCAATCCGTTCTGGCGTGTGCTGGCCTTCCGCAATTATGCGGACTACGCAGAGACCGATGCGTTCCGCGCCGGCCTCGACGAACTGCTCGCGCTGGCCCGCGAGCATCGGTGCGCGATCATGTGCGCGGAAGCCGTCTGGTGGCGTTGTCATCGGCGCATCATCGCGGATTACCTGCTGGCGCGCGCAGTTCCGGTGGAGCACATCATCGGGCACGGCCAGGTGACGACTGCAACGTTCACACCGGGCGCACACGTGCTCCAGGACGGGACCCTGCGCTATCCGACGGTCGACGACGGCTCGGCAGCGGTCGGGCAACCAGCGACGCGTCGCGCGGGACCCCGAAGTCCCGTCGACGCATCATCCCCTCACTCACGGCGTGTTGATTGACCAGGTCGGCTCGCTGGCCACGCTGCTGGCGGGCGGCTATTGGGCTCGCCGTGACGATTCGCCGTTGAGCGCGCGAGATGCAACGGTCGGCTCGGCACCAGCGAACGTATGGCGAAGGAGACGCATTTCACGCAGACTTGCCGATGCGGCCTTGACGGCACATGGTCCGGTTCTTCCAATGAGGCCTTGTCTTTCGGGATCAATCGCACACAATGGCCAGATTCGATCAGGTTGCGGCGGCCCGCGAGCAGGCTCCAGGGGGCATCGCGCACGAGTTCGGCGAGCTTCACCGGCTGCTCGTCGAGCGCGTGCAGGACTACGCCATCTTCGCGCTCGACCCCGGCGGCTTCATCCTGAGCTGGAACGCGGGCGCGGAGCGCTTCAAGGGCTACACGACCGACGAAATCATCGGGCGCCACTTCTCCATCTTCTATCCCCGCGAGAAGGTGTCGGTCGGCTGGCCGGAGCACGAGCTTCGAGAGGCCGCGCGCGTCGGTCGTTTCGAGGACGAAGGGTGGCGTGTGCGGAAGGACGGCACCCGGTTCTGGGCGAACGTCGTCATCACGGCCCTCCGCAGCGAAACCGGCGAGCTGATCGGCTACGCGAAGGTTACGCGCGACCTCACCGAGCGCCGCGCCTCGGAGGACGCCCTTCGGCTCAGCGAGGAGCGCTTCCGCCTGCTTGTCACGAGCGTCAAGGACTACGCCATCTTCATGCTCGACCCCGAGGGTCGCGTCGCGACGTGGAACGAGGGCGCGCAGCGAGCGAAGGGTTACTCGGAGGAGGAGATCATCGGGCGCCACTTTTCGATCTTCTATCCGCCTGACCGCGTGGCCGAACATTTCCCCGAGTATGAGCTCGCGGAGGCGACCCGAGTCGGCCGCTTCGAGGACGAGGGATGGCGCGTGCGGAAGGATGGTTCGCGCTTCTGGGCGAACGTGGTCATCACGCCGCTCTATGCCACCGCGGGGCGGCTGGTGGGGTTCGGCAAGGTGACACGCGACCTGACCGAACGGCGCGCCGCCGAGAAGCGGGCGATCCAGGACGCGCGCCGCGTGGCGGCGGAGGAGGCGGCGCGGCACACGGCCGACGTCGCGCGTCAGCGGTCGGAGCAATTGCAGGCGCTCACGTCGGCGCTCGCCGCCGTGCATGCCATTCCGGACATCGCACGCGTCGTCTTCACACAGGCCTTTCCCGCCGCGGGCGCCGATGGTGGAAGCATCGGCGTCATCGCGCCCGACGGAAACCATCTGCGCATCATCGTCGAGAGTGGCTACGACGGGCTGACGGACGAGTTCCGGCTCGTGTCGCTGGACGCGCCCATGCCGATGCCGACCGCAGTGCGGACGGGAACGACAGTCGTGTGCCGCACCCAGGGCGAGCGCGATGCGCGCTTCCCGGCGACGAGCGTCCTGCTCGCCTCCTTCGAGAGCAGCGTGGTCGTCCCACTCGCGAGCGGAGGCCACCCCATCGGCGCGATCGCAATGCATCGTCGCCCCCGTCCTGGCGAGGCCCTGACGAGCGATGCGGTGACGTTCATGGAGTCGGTCGCGCAGCAGTGCGGACAGGCGCTCGAGCGCGCCGAGCTGTACGAGTCGGAGCGACTCGCCAGACGCGAGGCGGAAGACGCACGCGCACGCGCAGAGGAGGCGAACCGGGCGAAGAGCCAGTTCCTCGCCGCCATGTCGCACGAGCTGCGCACTCCGCTCAACGCCATCGGCGGGTACGCGCAGCTCATCGAGCTCGGACTCAGCGGAGAGGTGAGTGAGCAGCAGCGTACTCAGCTCGGGCGCATCCAGCGCAGCCAGCAGCACCTGCTTGGCATCATCAACGACATCCTGAACTTCGCGCGCGTCGACGCGGGGCAGGTCATCTATGAGGTCACTGACGTGCCGATGCAAGACGTCCTGCAGTCGGCGACACAGATGATCCTTCCGCAGGCAAACGAGAAGGGGATCGCCCTCGGCGTAACGACGTGCGCGGTCGACGTCGTGGCGCGCGCCGACCCGTCCAAGGTGGAACAGATCGTCCTGAATCTCCTGACCAACGCGGTGAAGTTCACGACCCCCCAGGGACGCGTCAGGATCACCTGTCAACGGGATGGCCGCGGACGTGTTGCATGCGCCGTGTCCGACACGGGCATCGGCATTCCGCCCGATCAGCTCGACCGCGTGTTCGAGCCGTTCATTCAGGTCGGCCGCTCGCTCACGACAAATCAGGAGGGGACGGGGCTGGGTCTCGCGATCAGCCGCGACCTGGCGCGCGCGATGCAAGGCGACATCGAGGTGCAGAGCGTGCCCGACCAGGGGTCCGTGTTCACCCTGCTCCTGCCCGCGGCCGACTCGGGCTCGATTTCGGACTGAGTGCGCCGGTCCGCTCAGCGTGCTCGCCACGACACGGCGGAGCGGCCAAGCCACGATTCCAGCAATGTCAGACCAGCCTTGAATTCTAACCGCCGGTGCCCGGGCTCTCGTCCCGGTTCACCGATCGTACGGACGTCGTCAAGCGAGCGTGATGCCGGATTTTTCTTCATCGACTGAGGCGCTCTTCCCGACCTGAGATGGGCGCGCGCTGTCGCGCCCACGATTGGTCCCGCTCTCCGGAACGGCCACGTGTTGATCGCGGACGAGAACAACGATCGCCCGATCGAGGTGGATCGTGCAAAGAACATCGTCGCGACTTTCACGGCCGGGGCACGGTCGGCGGCGTCGCCTTCGCCAGCCGTATCGACGGACACTCGCGCATCACCGACTCGAACAAGGGCGGCACGACCCTGATCAGCGACCAGTTCAATCACCGAGTGGTCGAAGTGGACCGCGCCGGCAACATCGTGAAGACGTTTGGTAACCTCAACTCGGCCGGCTACGGCCCCTCGAATACTCAGCAGGGATTGAATGGCCCGTACGACGCGAAGGTCGTCGGTGATTTCACGGGGCTCACACCGCCGCGGTGAACGCGGACCGATGTCGAGAACGCCCGCGACGCTGAACTCCCCCACAAGGAGTGATTGGCCGAGGGTAGGGCGGCTCGTAGCAAGAGCTCCACTCGCCTGGCTTAGCTCAGGCGTGCAGCTAGTGCTCCGCTCGGCGCAGCGCCGGCAGCTCCACGTACGTGGCCTGCGAGCCGGCGCGGTAGATCCGCTGCGTCGCAGCCTGGAAGTCCGAGTCCCGTGCCTCGAAGATGTTGGGCACGAAGCGCTGCGGATTGCGATCGATGAGCGGGAACCAGCTGCTCTGCACCTGCACGGCGATCCGGTGTCCCTTCTTGAATCGGTAGCTCTGCGTGTGCAGGTCGATCACGTACTCGCTCACGCGATTCGGGACGACCGGCTCGGGCTTCGCAAGGCTGTTGCGGAACCTCGCGCGCATCACGTCGTTCGACACCATGAGCTCGAACCCGTTGAGGCTCGGCGTCGCCTGTCCCTGGTCCGGGTAGACATCGAGCACCTTGACGACCCAATCGGCGTCGCTTCCCGTCGTCGACGCGAATAGATGAGCGTCGAGCTGGCCCGCGATCACGACGTCCTCTGTCAACGGCTCCGTCTTCCACGTGAGCACGTCGCCGCGGCCATCGAGGAAACGCTGATCGTCCATCAGCCAGCGGCTCCACGTCGATCCGGCAGTGTAGGTCGGATGAATCGGGCGCGGCCGGTACGGCACGGGGCTGGCGGGGTCGGACACGTACGAATCGAAGCCCTGTGCCGCGATGTCCGTCGGACGCTCGAAGGAGAGCATGTGGTCGGCACGGGTATACAGGCGGCGCCTCGTCGTGACGTTCGTCGGAGGCCAGCGGTCGTAGGCGACCCAGTGGTTGCTGCCGCTCTCGAAGGTGGTCGCTTCCGGCAGCTTGAGCGTCCCCTTGTCCTTGAGCCAGTACGCGAACCATGGTGCGAGGATGTCGCGCCGGTACTCCGTGGACGTCGCACTGCCGAAGTCGATCTCCCCGAGCGTCCGGCCAGACGCCCCGCCCCACCCGCCGTGGTTCCACGGACCCACGACGAGGTAGTTGATTCTCCTGGTGTCGTGTCGCTCGAGCGCCTCGTAGATCGTCACGGGGCCGTAGAAATCCTCCTGGTCCCAGAACCCGGCGACGTTCAGGGTCGGGACGCGCACGCGGTCGAGATACTGTGTGACTCCCTGCCGCTTCCAGAACGCGTCGTAGCTGGAGTGCGCCGCGAAGTCGTTCCACGAGGGGATGGTGCCGTGCAGGTACCGTTCGTTCACATGGGCCAGGGAGCCGAGTTTCAGGTACCAGTCGTAGGTGTCGGGCTCGTCGAACGCGAACGCCGTCGTCTCCTTGTTCGTCTCCATCATGGTCGCATACTCAAAGCCGTAGCTGAGCCGGAATGCACCGTTGTGATGGAAGTCGTCGCCAATGAACATGTCGGCCGGTGAGGCCTGCGGCGACACGGCCTTCAGAGCAGGATGCGGGTCGAGCATCGCCATCACGGTCAGCCACCCGGGGTACGAGACGCCGAGCATGCCGACGCGGCCGTTGTTGTTCGGAACGGCCTTCAACAGCCACTCGATGGTGTCGTACGTGTCGGTCGCTTCGTCGAGAGCCTTCGCGTCCCTGGGATCACGCTTGGGCCGCAGCATCACGAACTTCCCTTCGGATGCGAAGCGTCCACGGATATCCTGGAAGGCGAACGCGTACCCGTCCGCTGCCAGTTCGGCGTAGGAGCTGGCCAGAACCCGTCCTGCGCCGGCGATGCCGTACGGGGTGCGCGCGAAGATGATCGGCAGCGGGCCCGACGCGCCGCGCGGCACGTACACCAGCGTGTGCAGCTTCACCCCGTCACGCATCGGCACCTGCACTTCCATCTTGTCGTACTGCGCGAGCACCGACTCGGCCCGCTGCGCCGCGACCGCCGCCGCGGATGACGCGGCCGAGGGTGAGGGGGGCGGCGACGACTGCGCCTCGAGATGCCGCGCACCGGACAGGGCACTTGAGAGGGCAATAGCGACGGCGAAACGACGCGAGCGCGAGGAGGCAAGGGTCATGGGCGCATCCGGTTGAAGGTCTGTCCGTACGCGCGAACGCTGCTCACCCCACCTGCGCCGTCCGGCACGAAGGTCAGGGTCACCGGACCGTCCTCTGGCCGCTTCGGCCGGGTCCGGAAGGTCTCGTACTGCGTATGCTCGAGCGAACCGAGATCGGCCTTGTCCCAATGCGCATGCAACGTCTTTCCGTCCGCGGTGACCGCCATGGTCCCGAAGGCCGAGTCGGCATACGAGCCGACGTAGCGATCGAGCGCCAGTGACGCGGGACCACCCACCGGGGCGGGGCGTGCGGGCGCAGCGGCGCGCGCCCTGCGACGAGCGGCGAAGAGCGCGCGCAGATCGCCGCTCCAGTCGATCGTCGGGCGGTCGCCGTAGAGGTCGAACACCTGGTACATGAGCGCGTGACGCACTTCGGCGTGATCGAGGTTGGCGAGCACGTACACGCCGACCTTCTGTTCGGGTAGCAGTCCGATGATCGCGCTCTCCCCGTCGATGCTGCCGGTATGCATCCAGACCGTCTTCCCATGATAGTCCTGCACGAACCACCCGAGTGCGTAGCTGAAGAAGTGGGGTTTCGCGAGCTCGAGCGCCGGATACTCGGCCATCGGAGCGCGCATCTCCGGCGCGATCAGCTCGCGGAAGGTCTCCGTCTTGAGCAGGCGCTGATCGCCAACGCGGCCGCTGTCCAATATGAATCGCATCCACTTCGACATGTCGGAGACGCTCGACCAGACGGAGCCGGCCGGAGCGATCGCATCGGTGCTCCGGATCGGGACGATGCGAATCGAGTCGTGCAGCTCGGCGTGCGGCATGCCGACGTCCGCCTTGCCGCGAACGTCGGAGACGAGAGGCACCGACTCCCGCATTCCGAGCGGGGCGAAGATTCGCGTCCGGACGAACGCGTCCCATGGCATGCCGGAGATGCGCTCGACGAGCAGCCCGCCAATGGCGTAGACGACGTTGTTGTACGACCAGGTCGACCGGAACGACGTCTCCGGCTTCACGTACCGCAGGCGGCGGATCATCTCCGGCATCGTGTACTGATTCTCCTCGACGGCCCAGAGGAGGTCGACGGACGGGAGCCCCGAGCGATGCGTCAGGATGTCCCGCACGGTGAGCTCCCGGGTCGCGTACGGATCGAACAGGCGGAGCTCAGGCAGGTAGTCGACGACGCGGTCGTCCCACTTGAGCTTTCCTTCGTCCACGAGCATACCGAGCGCGGCAGACGTCATGGCCTTGGTCGTCGACCCGATGGCGAAGCGGGTGTGCTCGGTTGCAGGCGCCGGCTTCCCCACCTCGGCAACACCATAGCCGCGCGCGAAGACCAGCGAGTCGTTGCTGACGACGGCGATCGCGAGGCCAGGCACGTGCCAGTCCCGCGCGGCCTGTGCCACGTACCGATCGAATGCAGCCCAGTCGGGCGCCGGATGCTGTTGCGCGTGAAGCGGCGCCGTGCAGGTCGCGACGAGTGCGGCGGCCGTGATGTTGATGCGTCTCATGAGGCGGAGCGGCTGAGCGTGGCGGTGCATCCGGAGCGGCGGTGGGAATGGTGACGCAGCGTGCTCACGACGGCGGACGCGGCGACACGCGGTCGATGGGCCGCGGCCGGGTCACGCGCGACGCCGGCGTCTGATCGAGCAGGCGGAGCGCTTCGCGAACGCCCCGCTCGAGCTGCGGGTCGTGGCCGGCGATCACCGCGGCCTCGTCGTTCACCACCTCGATGTCAGGCGCGACGCCTTCGTTCTCGATCGCCCATTCGTTCTTGAGGTTGAAGAAGGCGAGGCCTGGCGCGGTGATCCCTCCGCCATCGATCGTGGACGGAACTCCGGTCGTGCCGACCAGACCACCCCAGGTCCGGGTGCCGATGAGTGGACCGATCTGGTTCACACGAAAATTGTATGGCAAGGCGTCTCCGCCCGAGCCGGCAGATTCATTGATGAGCATGACCTTCGGACCGTAGAGGCCAGCGGTCGGCGACGTCGAACTCAATCCATCACGCGTGGCGTAGCCACCGGTGATCCGCCGGCTCAACTCCCCGACGATGTAATCGGCTACCATGCCGCCCTGGTTGTAACGCTCGTCGATCACCGCGCCTTCCTTGTTCTGCTGCGCGTAGAAATAGCGAACGAACGACGTGTAGCCAGCGGCCCCCGTGTTCGGAAGCCACACGTACGCAAGCCGGCCATTGGAGAGCGAATCGACCTTGCGGCGGTTGTCCTCGATCCAGGAGCGGGTGCGCAACCCTTCTTCCGACGCAATCGGAATGACGGTCACGAGGCGCGACCCTTCCAGCGACGGGGTGCTGTTGATCCGAATGACGGTCTGCCGTCCCGCCGTTCCCTCGAAGGGCTCGTAAACGCTGCGTGCGGCCGAGACGGGATGACCGTCGACTTCGAGCAGGTAGTTGCCCGTCGCGACGTGCACGCCGGGGCCACTGAGCGGGGCGCGGAGCTCCGGGTTCCAGCTTTCGCCGCTGTAGATGCGCTTGATCCGGTAGTAGCCATTCTCGACCGCATAGTCGGCGCCGAGCAGCCCCGTGCTCGCGACGGGTCCCATCGACTCATCGCCGGAACCGGTGAGGTATGAGTGACCCACGACGAGCTCACCGCCCATTTGCTCCATCAAGTAGCCGAGGTCGGCGCGATGCCGGACAAAGGGGACGAGGGGCGCGTACTTCGCGCGCACCGCGTTCCAATTGGTGCCGTGCATACCGGGATCGTAAAAGAACTCACGCTGCGTACGCCAGGCCTCCGTGAAGATCTCCGCCCATTCGGCCTGGGGATCGACGCGCATCTCCAGCGACGCGACGTTCACAAGGCCGTCGCCGACTTTTGCCGGCTTCTCGGTCGAGATGATGCCCCATCGGGCATTCGCTCCTCCACCGGCCGAGTAGAGCAGCTTCTTCTTGTCATTGGACAGGCTGAATGTCCGGATTCCGTCGAGGACCGTCGTGACCGCTCTATCCTTGATCTGGAAGCGCTGCAACCTGAGGGAGCCGCCGCCGGCCGCGCCACGGTCAGCGAAGAGGAACGTTTCCGCGGTGCCGGCGGTGAGATTCGCGAGATCGCCGGCGGGAATGCCGACGGCGATGATGCGCTGGCGAATGCCGGCTTCGTCGATGCGAACCATGGCTTGATCATTCGTCTCGACCTTCACGCCCGAATCCGGCTTGACTGCCACAGTCGGCATCACGCGGGGCGGCGGACTCACGGCAGTGTGTGTGGCGGTCGTCAGCTCCTCGCTCGACTCCGGCAGCAACGGGGACGGATCCTCCGCACGCAGCACGGCGAGGTACGCATTCCGATGGACCGACCGGTCGATCTGGCTCATGTCGAGCCATGACGTGCGAAGCCCGAGATCCGTGCTGGCGAGGAAGTAGAGATACCGCCCACCCGCGTCGAACGCCGGTGTGATGGCATCCGCGAAGCCGTCGGTGATCTGCACCGGCTTCGCCTCGGACAGCGATCGAACAAAGATGGCGCGAAGGTGACTGGGCAGGCTCTTCGAGTAGGTGACCCAGCGTGAGTCCGGCGACCAGGTCGCATCGAACGACCGTCCGGGCGTGTTGTACGTGTCGCTGTCGATCTTCGACGCACGACCGTTCGCGACCTCGATGACCCAGAGGTTCAGGTGGTTGTCCTCGAGGCTTACATGGCGCCCATCGGGCGACCAGAGGAGTTGAGAGTAGAAACCCGTGGTGGGGAGTGCGATCGCGCGAGGCTTCGTTGCACCCAACTGGTCGCCGATCATGAGCTGGTACTCGCCGCTCTGGTCCGAGAGCCAGGCGACCTGCGATCCGTCCGGTGACCACGCGGGACTCCGATCGTGGGCGCCCGTGCTCTGGGTGAGATTGCGCCAGTCGCCCTTCTCCGCCGGTACGGTGAAGATGTCGCCGCGAGCGCCGAATACCGCTCTCGCCCCGGTGGGCGAAAGCGCCGCTTCCTGGATCATCGGCGCGACCTGCTTGAACTGCGGCCGCGCCCAGGCGAAGTCACCCACAACGTTGATGTTCAGCTTGTGGGTTGCGCCAGTCGCGATGTCGAGCAGGTGCAGGTCGCCCGCCTGCTCGTAGACCAGCGCATCGTCCGTCGCCGAGAGGTGCGCAACATCGAAATCGTCGTGCGTCGTCAGCTGCTTCAGCGCCTTCGTGTCCGCGCGATACGAGAACACGTTGGTCGTGTAGTTGCGATCCGACAGGAAGTAGATCGTGTTGCCCACCCACGCGGGCTCGGAATCGTTGCTGTCCTTCCACGGCAGCTTCTCTACTGAATAATCGCCGAGGCTCATAATGCTGATCGGGTGCGTCCGGCCGCCGCGGTAGTGGCGCCACCCGCTGGCTTCATACCAGAAGGGGAACATGACCGTGGCGATTTCCTCGTACGCGATGCGCCGGCCGTCGGGCGCATACGACCCCGTGACCGCGCGCGGCATCGCCAGCGGCTCGGCGGGCCCGCCGTCACGCGAGACGCTGTACAGGCGAAGGAACGATGCATGCGGCATGCTCGTCTGGTTCGTGCCGAAGAGCACCCGACGTCCATCAGGCGACCAGCCGCGCACCCTGTTGATGCCGGGATAGAAAGTGAGCCGGCGCGGCTCGCCGCCGCTCGCCGGCATCACGAAGACGTCGGTATTGGCGCCCATGGTGTGGGAGAAGGCGATCATCGATCCGTCGGGTGAGAACATTGGATCGGTCTCCATCTCCGGCGTTGATGTGAGCCGTCGCGCCGTGCCCCCGGATCGCGCCACCGACCAGAGGTCACCGCCGTACTCGAACGCAACGGCGTCATGGCTGATGGTCGGATGGCGCAGGAGCCGTGTGCCCTGCGCGGCAGCGGCAGTGGACGAGCACAGCGTCGCGGCGCACAGGACGGCCGCCGCCGGGAACAGGGAACGCATGCCTTTCATCGGTCGGGGAGTTGGAGGAAGCGCAGGAGGACCGGAGTGCTCCTGTCCCGCCTGCGCGTCGTTCTGCGAGTCATCACCGCATCACGGCGTGCCACCGAGGCTCGGGTTGTTGATGCGCTCGACGTCCGGGAGCGGAAAGCAGGATTGGGCCGCGTACACGCCCCCATTGACGTACGGAGCATCGGCGGCCGGCTTCGGCGGCAGGTTGTAGCGGCGGAGATCGCCCAGTCGGTGGCCCTCCAGGAAGAACTCGCGCCGGCGCTCCTCGACGATCTGCGCCACCACCGCGGCCTTGGTGACTGGATTCGGGTTGAACGCCGGTTGTGCGTTCGCCGCCTCCAGCGTGTTGATGATCGCGATGGCGCCGGCGAAGTTACCGGTGTTGGCCAGATTCTCCGCGATGATCAGCTGCGCTTCCGAGTACTTCGCCAGCGCCTGGGGCGTGGTGACCGCCGCATCCTTGTTGGGGAACACGATCAGCGTCTTGCCGTCCGAGCCGATCTTGCCCGTGGACGTCACCGCGATCCGCGGATCCATCGATGCGGTGAATGCGTTCTGGATCGATGTATCGACGGACGAGAAGTTGGACTGCTGCGTATGAACGTAGACGAGGTTCTGACGGCGCGGCACCGTCGCGTCATGCCCGATGTTCACCACGAAGCCGGCTGGAATCAGCGCGGCGTCCGTCGCCGCCCCGGCGGCATCGCCAAGGTCGAGTTGGGCGCGGGCGCGTCCAAGGAGGGCGAGATTCAGTGTCTGCACGTCCCCGGCGCTCGTCGCGGCGGCGACGGCGGCGTCGAAGCGCTTCTTGGCCTCGGCGAAGACCTGCGCCGGGGTCAGCTCCGGGCCCAGGTTGATGGCCACGGTGCACGATCCCTCACCCAGGAGAATCAGGCTGAAGCCGGCGTAGGTGGAAGCCACGCCGATCAGCTTCGTCCGCGTCGGCACCTGCGCATCCGTCAGTCCCTGCAGGAAGGCCACCGCAATGTCGTTCGACGCACGCGCCGCCGCCAAGGGCGTGTAGACTCCCGGAATCTGCTGTCCGTTGCAGTTGGCCGTGCCATAGGGATGGCTGGGGGTGATCGAGCGGCGGTCGAGGTCGAAGTTCGCCGAGTTCGAGATCGCGTTCGCGAGCTCGTCGATGAAGAGCGCACTGCCGACGACGTAGTCGTTGTACGCGCACTCGAAATCGCCCTGCGCACTGTTGACGATGAGCTGCGCGTTCGCCGGCACGAACACCGTCGTCGTACTCAGTGTGCCGGGATTGGACTCCTGGAGGCTGGTGATGTCCCTGCACGCCGCGGACACCAGCAGCGCGGCGAACGTGGACAGCGCCGCCGCGCCGACCAGCGCACGCCGAATGGAATGCGGCGCTTTCCCTGGGATGAAGTTTCGCATGGTCAGAATGTCAGTTTGAGGGTGGCGGTCAGGCGGCTGAGCGGCGGGATGAGACCCTGATCGACCCCGCCCAGGCTCGTTTGTGCATTCGAGCTCACCTCGGGATCGGGACCGCGATAGTCCGTCCACGTCCGAAGCTCGCGTGCCGAGAGCGTGAAGGCGGCCTGGTTGAAGCCTCTCAGCATGCCGGTGGGAAGGTCGATGCTCGCCGACAGCTCGCGAAGTTTCACGAACGACGCGTCCTGGATGTACTGGTCCTGCGCGTTCTGCACGAAGGTCACCGTCGTATTCGTCTCGGCAACGTACTGCGGAGAATAGTTTTTCGCGTTGTAGTTCGCGTCGCACAGTCCTGCGCCGAGGGCCCCGCTACACCGAAACAGCTCGTTGACGTTGCGGAGACGGTTTCCTCCACGACCGTCGACGAGCGCGTAGAGCCGGAGGCGCCCGAAGAGTGTGACGGTGTTCGCGATGGACCAAGTGCGCGTCGGCACGGGCGAGCCGATGAATACGAACGGCGCCGAAGCACACGCCACGGCCGGCTTCCCATCACCGCCGTCGCAGAGCACGTTCGAGACGGCGCCGGTGGAGGGATCCTGCGTCGCGGAGACGACGCGCTTCGAGAAATACGACTGAATCGGGTAGCCGATCTGGTTCACTTGGCCCGTCGTGGTCACGAGTGAGGCCAGTCCCCCGAGGCTCACGATCTCGTTCCTGGCGGTGGAGAACATGCCGGCGACGTCCCATTTCAGGTTCGCGCGACTGAGCAACTGCAGCGTCGACTGCAGCTCCAGCCCGTGGTTGTTCACCTGGCCCAGGTTCTGGAACTGGTTGCCGAAGAAGCCGCTCGAGGGCGCGAGAGGCTGGGCGATGATCTCGTCGTGCGTGTGCTTGTTGTAGTAGGTGAAGTCGACGTGGAGCCGGTCGAACAGCTCGGACTCGAATCCCACTTCGGTTTCCTTCCCGCGCTCGGGCTTGAGATTATCGTTGCCGAAGGAGCCGGCGGTGAAGGCGTTCCCGCCTCCGGGCCCCTGCACGGGGAGGTAGGTGCGCAGCGCCGTGAAGGCCGCGGGCGCTCGGCCCGATTCACCGTAGGCGGCGCGAAGCTTCAGGCTATTGATGGAGGCGACGTGCCAGAACGGCTCCTCGGTCACGACCCAGGACGCGCTGACTTTGGGATAGGTGATCAGCTTGAACTTGTCGCCGAAGGCACTGTTGTTGTCGATCCGCAGCGCGCCCGTCAGGAAGAACCGGTTGTTCCAGCCGAACTCCTGCTGGGCGTAGCCGCCAATCGTCGTGTTGATGATCTGCGACTGCGTCGACTGCAGCGGCGTTGCCGCGGCGGAGACCAGATTGATTCCCGGCCCGGGAAAGTTCCGGCCGCCGAGCTGACTCTGATTGGTCTCTGTCCGATAGAACTGCCCGCCGAGCGAGGACGAGGACGACATCGCCCGAGTGAGATCGACTTTCACGGTGCCGGAATAGTCGGCGGTCGCCAGCGTGGTCGACGTCAGGACCTGCGTGATCTGCCCAGCCGGCGCGGCCAGCGCGAAGGGAGCCAGGTCGGATGGGGCGAACGACTCCAGAGACCGGGCATCTTCGCCGGTGAAGTCGATGCCCGTGATGAGGCGCTGGCTGAACCAGCTCGATGGCCGATGGCTCATCGTCACGCTCCCGGTGAAGCGGTTGATCCCGTCGCTGTTGTCGTAGAGGCTCTGCGGGAATTGCGGCGGCACGTTCGGATAGAACCCGGCGGCGCCCGGCTTCGTGAACAGCAGCGGATGCGCCCACACCGCACCAAGCATGGCCGACACCCCTTCGTCGGCACCCAGGTGATTGTTCCCCTGGACGAAGTTGAGGCTCGTGCCGACGTCCAGAAGCGGTGTCAGGGCGAGATTGAGGTTCGCGTGTGCGTTGAACTGCCGGAGCGAGTTGTTCGGCTCGACCCCAAGGTCGTTCTGGTAGCCCGACGAGAGAAAGTAGTTGGCCAGGCCGGAGGCGCCCGACAGACCGAAATTGTACTGGCGAGACTGGCCGGTGTTGAAGATCGGCGTGCCCAGCGCCTTCTCGGCGGCGACGCCGTTGTAGGGGACGATGGTGCCGCTCGCGTCCTTCAGATAGTTCGTGGGAATGCGCCCTTCCGCATTTCGGAAGTAGATCAGGCCATCCTGCAGTTGCAGGTTCACGCGCGCCTTGCCGGCGCCCTTCTTCGTGATGATCTGGATGACGCCGTTGGCCGCTTCGGTCCCGTAGATGGTGGCGGCTGCCGGCCCCTTGATGATCTGGATACTCTCGATCTCCTCGGGGTTGACGTCGTTCAGGCGGCCGGCCACCTGGGAGTTCTGCGCACCGAAGCCGCCGTTGAACACCGGGCCGGAGCCCGTCGCGTTGTTCACCCGGACGCCGTCAATGTAGATGAGCGGATTGTTGCTGAGGCCGATGCTCGACACCCCGCGAATCTGGATGTTCGGCCCGGCCCCCAGGCGTCCGGTGTTCTGCGCGATGGTCACCCCGGAGGCGCGGGCGTTCAGCAGGGCGGTGAGGCTGGGGGCCTCCGACTTCGCGAGCTGGTCCTCCGCATTGATCGTCGACACCGCGTTGCCGATCTCGCGGGCAACCTGGGCGCCCGCCGTGCCGGTCACCACGATCTGGTCCAGGGAAGTCGCCACCACCTGCAGCACGATGTTCGCCGTGACGGACCGGTCGCTGGCGACGCTCACTACCTGCCGCCCCACGCCGTAGCCGATGCGACGTGCGGTCACGGTCTGCGTCCCCGCCGGCACGTTCAGGATCCGGTAGCGCCCGTCCTGATCAGTGTTGGCGGCGAGCGACGATCCATCGATCCGGACCGCCGCCCGCGCGATTCCTTCATTCGTCCGTTCGTCCGTGACCCGACCGGCGACGGTGCCCTGCCCGCTTTGTGATCGCGCCATCGGCGCAACGAGAAGACAGGACGCCGCGGCCATGATCAGCGCCGCCAGGAGGGATTCTCGCCGAACGGGCCAACACGGCTTATTGCGCATGATCAACTCCTGATGAGGGACGGACTGCAATGAATGTTCTGCACTGCCGATGGCATTCGGTCGTCGTCATGACTCGGGACCGCGCCAGCCGGGGCCGCGCACGATGCGTCCGGGCTTCGCGCCCGTATGTCTCCCGTTCTCCACGGTGGCAACGCCGTTCACGAACACCATGCGCACCCCGGTCGACAGCTGGTTCGGCTTGTCGTAGGTGCTGTTCTGGCGGATCGTCGTCGGATCGAAGATCACGACGTCGGCGTAGAGGCCCGGCCGCAGCAACCCGCGGTCGCGGATCAGCAGCCGTTCCGCGACGGCGCCACTCATCTTTCGCACGGCATCTTCGAGCGGGATGATGTGCTCGTCCCGCACGTACTTGCCGAGGATCAGCGGATAGGTGCCGTAGGACCGCGGATGGACCATCCCCCTGCTGCTGTCCGGATCGGGCCCGCTGGCATCCGTTCCGATCTTCATCCAGGGCTGCCTGAGCTGCAGCCGGACATTGTCCTCGTTCATCAGGAAATAGATCGTCCCGATTCCGCCCGGCTCGGTGACCACGAGGTCCATCAACGCCTCCAGCCAGTCCTTGCCGGTGCCGGCCGCGACTTCGGACAGCCGGTGGCCGGACCAGCGCTGGTTGGCCGGCGCGCGGAGTGTCGTGAGCATCACTCCCTCGGGCGTCGCCTGCTCGCAGAGGCTTTCCCAGTAGCTCGTGGGATGCGCAAACTCCTCGCGGATCCGTGCGCGCGTCGCGGGATCGGCGAGATTCTTCTTCAGTGCGCCATCCGCATCGAATCGCGGGGGGAAGCAGGCGGCGAGCGACGTGCCGCCCGCCGTATACGGGTACATGTTCGCCTGCACGTCCTGGCCGGCCGCGCGTGCCGAATCGATCTTCGCAATCATCGCCGCCTCTTTGCTCCAGTTCTTCACCCCCGCTGCCTTGAGGTGGTAGATCTCAACGGGCACGCCGCCCTCGCGGCCGATGCGGAGCGCCTCGTCCATTCCCTCGAGCACGCGGTCGGCCTCGGAGCGCATGTGCGTGATGTAGATCCCGCCGAACGGCGACATCGCGCGCGCAAGCTCGATCAGCTCCTCCGTGCTCGCGTAGTTGCCGGGCGGATAGATGAGGGCGGACCCCAGCCCGAATGCGCCGTCCTCCATCGCATGGCGCAGGGCCGTGCGCATCGCGTCGAGCGCCCGCTCGTCAGCGGCGCCCATGTGTAGACCCATACCGTACTCGCGCAGGGTGCTCGCCCCGACGAAGGCCCCGATGTTCGGCGACACGCCATGCGCGTGCATCGCGCGCAACCACGCGTCGAAGCCACGCGGGCCCATGAAACGACGGGCGGACGTGACTGCCTCCGGGTGGTCCCCGGGCAGGTCGGCGATCGTCAGGTCGCTGATCGGCGCTCCCGTGTAGGCCTCACCCATGATCTCGGTCGTGACGCCCTGCGTTGCCTTGCCCACGGAGCGTCCGTCGCCGCTCAGATACGGTCCGCCCGCCTGGATGTCGATGAATCCGGGAGCGACCACCATCCCGGTGGCGTCGATCCGCCGAGCCGCACGAGCTCCGGAGAGTCCGCCGCGACGCGTGACCGCCGCGATGCGATCGCCGCTGATTCCGACGTCACCGTAGAACCACGCGTTCCCGGTCCCGTCGACGACCCGCCCGTTCTCGATGACGACGTCGTACCCGCTCGCCATCGGCGGTGCGTCTGCCGCGACGGCCGGTGGGGTCCTCGCAGAGCCGCCGCTCGCGCACGCCGCGGCCAGCGCGCCGAGCAGCGACAGTCCGATCGCTCGCGCACGGCCCAGATTCATCGGGTCACGGCAGGTTGGCATCGATGCCTTCGCTCAGGGAGGGTGAGGTGGTGAGCCGGCGCGAGCGGGCACGCCAGAAATAGAAGGCGGGGCTCCCGGCGAGCACGGCGAGAACCCCGGTGAGCGCTCGCGCCGGCTGGGCGACGAGCGTGTTCAGCACGAGCAGGGCGGCGGAAGCGACAAAGAGCATCGGCGTCACGGGATATCCCGGGACCCGGAACGGGCGGTGCAGATCCGGCTGCCTGCGCCGATACACGAACACGCTCGTTGCACCGAGGCCGTAAAAGAACCAGCCGGTGAAGACGACGTACGTCAGCAACTGCTCGAACGATCCGGTGGCGGCGAGGACGGCGGACCAGACGGCGGTTGCCGTGATCGCGAGCGCCGGCGTCCCGAAGCGGGGACTCACGACCGCGAGCGACCTGAAGAACACCCCGTCGCGCGCCATCGCGTAATACATCCGTGGTGACGAGAGCATGATGCCGTTGGCTGCGCTGAAGATCGAGACGAGGACCAGCAGGCCGACGAACCTCGCGCTGGGGTCGCCCAGTGCACCGCGCACAGCATCCACGGCGACGTGGTCGCTCTGCGCGGCACCCGCCGGCCCGAGGGCGGCGATGTACCCGGCGTTCGCGAGCAGGTAGATGCCGATGAGCGCCGCCGTCGCGAGGGTGATGGCGCGCGGGAAGGTGCGCTGGGGATCGCGCGTCTCGCCCGCGGAATAGGTGACGTACTGCCACCCCTCGTAGGCCCACAGCACGCCGATCATCGCGGCGCCGAATCCGACCAGCAGCGAGGGCGCCGGCGTCATTGCATTCGGCGCGATGGGCATTCCGGCACCACGATGCCCGTGAACGATGAGTGCGATGCTCAGGCTGGTCAGGCCGAGCACTTTCGCCCCCGTCGTCCAGTTCTGTAGGGTCACGCCCCTCCGTGTGCCGACGACGTTGACGGCGGCCGTCACGGCGATCACCGCAAGCGCGACCAGCCGGACACCCATCGGGCCGAGAGGGACGAGCTGCGAAGCGTATCCGCCGAAGGCGACGGCAAGCGTCGCGATGGAACCGCTCGCGATCACGACGAAGCTCGTCCAGCCGAACAGGAATGCGGGCAGCGGCCCGAAAGCATCGCGGATGTAGGCATAGAGCCCGCCGGACTCCGGCTTCATCGCACCCAGTTCGGCGTACGTGAGCGCGCCGAGGAGCGACAGCAGGCCGGCCACCACCCAGACGGTCATCGCCGTTCCGGTTCCGCCCCCGGTCTGCCGCAGAACGACGCTCGGCACGAGGAAGATGCCCGAGCCGATCACCGTGCCGATCGCGAGCATCACCAGATCCACCGTCCCCAGGGAGCGCTTGAGCTCCGCCGGCGAAGCCGGCGGTCCTGCCGACGCCTTATGCACCGTGTCCGCCTCGCAGTGCGGCCGATGCGTGTCGCGCCGATTCAGCGAGCACGAGCGCACCGACCCCGATCGCCTCCTCGGCGACGTCGAACTGCGGTGAGTGCGCCGCGATCACCGGCTCGCCCGGCCGCCGCGCGCCGACGCGGAGAAAGCATCCTGGCATGCGCTGCAGGTAGAACGCGAAATCCTCCGCCGCCATGTTCGGTGTCCCGAGGGGCACGATGGACTCGGCGCCGAGAACGGCGGCCGCGGCGTTCGCGGCCCACCGCGCCGCGTCATCGCTGTTCACCACCGGCGGCACTCCGGTGCCCATCGTGACCCGTGCCTCGAGGCCGTGTGCCGCTGCGACGTGTGTCGCGATGTCGCGCAGTCCTTCGCGCAGTGCCGTTCGCGTGGCGTCGTCGGTCGCGCGCAGGGTGCCCTGCAGCACCGCACGATCCGGAATGACGTTCGGTGCCGTGCCCGCCGAGATCATTCCGACGGTCACGACGGCCGGCACCGCCGGGTTGACGCGCCGCGACACGATCGTCTGGAGCGCCGACACCAGCGCGGCGAGTCCGACGATCGGGTCGGCGGACTCGTGGGGTCGCGCGCCGTGCGCCCCTCGGCCGATCAGCTGGATCTCGAAGTTGTCCGCGGAGGCGGCGAGCGGGCCCGCTTGGGCGACGACCTGACCCACCGTGAAGCGCCGGTCGACATGCGCGCCGAAGATGGCGCGGACGTCGTCGAGCACGCCCGTGCTCAGGACCGCCGCCGCTCCCTCTCCGGTCTCCTCGGCGGGCTGAAACACGACGAGCACGTCACCGTCGGCAGGGCGTTCGGCCAGCAGGGCCGCGGCACCGAGCGCCCATGCGGAATGCACGTCGTGGCCGCATGCGTGCATCACGCCCGGGGTGCGCGATGCGAATGGCAATCCCGTCAACTCCTGGATCGGGAGCGCATCGATGTCGCCGCGAAGCGCGACGACCGGTGCCCCGCGTTCCCGCCCCGCAATTCGCGCCACGAGGCCGGTGCGTCCGACGCGCCGTACGTCTCGCACGGACACCGCCGACAGCGCGATCTCGAGCACCGACGCGGTACGCTCCTCGTGGAACGACAATTCGGGGTGTTCGTGCAGGTCGCGGCGAACCGCCACCAGCTGACGGAAGAGCGAGTCGGGCAGCCGTGCGCGGTCGCCATCGGTCGTCAGCGGCGACCCAACGGAAGCAGTCGTCACGAGACGGACACCATCGTACGCTCGGCACGGAGCACTTCGGTCCGCACGGTCAGCGAGTCAATGTAGTCCCGGTCGACGGCGACGCCGAGGCCCGCCGTCTCACGCGGGACGCGCACCATCCCGTCCGCATCCATCGTCCATTCCGGCGTGACGATGTCACGATCCCAGTATCGTGCGCTCGGACTGAGGTCGCCCGGGAGCGAGAAGTTCGGCAGCGACGCGAGGGCCACGTTGTACGCGCGGCCGATCCCGCTCTCGAGCATGCCGCCGCACCAGACCGGGATGCCGGCGTGCTGGCATACGTCGTGGATCTGCCTGGCCACCATCAGGCCGCCCACACGCCCCGGCTTGATGTTGACGATCCGTCCACTTCCCAGCGCGATCATGTCCTCGGCCCGGTCGACGCCGGTCACCGACTCGTCGAGACAGATCGGCGTCGTCATCTGCCGCTGGAGTGCGGCGTGGCGAACGAGATCGTCGTCGCCCAGCGGCTGCTCGAGCATGATGAGGCCGAACTCGTCGAGCCGGACGAGATGGGCGGTGTCGGACGTCGTGTACGCCGAATTCGCATCGGCCATGATGCCGATCGACGAGCCGAGGGCCTCGCGCACGGCACGCACGTAGTCGATGTCCTGCTCGGGACGGATCTTTACCTTGATCTTGCGATAGCCGTCGCGCACGGCGAGCTGCGCTCGGGCGACAAGGGCCGCCGGCTCACTCTGGATGCCGAGCGATATGCCAGTCGGGATGCGGTCGCGTGTGCCCCCGAGCAGCTTCGAGAGCGACAGATCGGCAATCGCGGCTCCCAGACCCCAGCACCCCATCTCCAGCGCGGCCTTGGCCATATTGTGCCCGCGAATATCCCGCTCGAGAAGGGCGTGCACGAGCTGCGGGCCTTCGATCGACCGGCCCAGGACGCGGGGCGCCAGCCACTCGCGGAGCGCGAGCCACGCGGTATCGATGGTCTCGGATGTATAGATGGGCAGCTGGAACGCGACACACTCCGACCATGCGGTCGCTCCGTCGCGATCGGTCAGCTCGAGCAGAGCGATGCGGCGCTCGCGCATGACGCCGGACGAGATCCGGAACGGCTCCTTGAGCGTGAGGCGGATCTCGCGAAGGGTGATGCTCTCGATGTCGAGCGCGGGCGCGCTGGATACCGGGCGCGGCGTCATGCGGGAGCGCCGGCCAAGTGCAATACGTAAAACGCGCGCGAGCTGACGGCATCGCGCTGTAGCCCTTCGACGGTGTATCCGTTCTCGAAGGCCCACTGCAGGTGTGCACGCACGGACGCGTGCACGGCAGCGGCGCGAGCGGCCGCATCGGCCGCGAGTTGCTGGAAGTCCGACGGGATCTCGAGCCGGATCACCGCGGAGCGGCTCCGTCGCACCCGCGCGGCGTCCTCGCCCGACGCGGTGTCCAGTGCCAGCACGGGGGACGACGTGACGTCGGCGCTTGTCGCCACGCTGGGGCGCCGACGTCCGGCCGTTGCGCAGGCGACGACGAATCGATCGGTGGGAAGCCCGTGGTGAAGCGGCGTCGCGTTGGCTCCGTACATGTTCGGAGTGAATCGCACCACGCGCGCTCCGAGGAGGTTCAGGTTCAGGTGCGCGTTCTTGGCGACGAGCGGATCGAAGGTCCAGCGCATCTCCGGGATGCCCCGCCGTGCCAGCTCCTCACGCTGGTACTCCTTCAGCATGCGGCCGACGCCGAGATTCCGGGCGGTATCGAGGACGCCGAGCAGGTGAGACCAGTGGACCGTTCGGCCCTCGGCGATTCCGGTGAGACCGAAGACGAAGCCCAGCATCGCCCCGTCGGCAGCGAAGGCCCCGATCGCGAGACCGCCCACGTACGTCGCCGCCGTGAGCAACGAGACGGGGACCGCCTCGCTGAAGCCCGCTCCCCAGACGCGGTTCTGCAGAGCGACGCTCTCGGCCAGCTCGTCGAGCGACGCGAGCGGCCGGATGTCCACCGCGACCTGGGCCGCGCTCACGACGGTGGACCGGTCGGGACGCGGGCCTTCCGTGTGGCTGGCGGGAGAGACGTCCATTGCAGGGTCGGGGGCGGCGGGGTGCTGCTGGGCAACGACGGACGCGGCGAACATATGTGCCGGTCCGGTATACCACAATGGTCTACCTCGACATCGGTCCGTCGCCGTGGACCCGGTGCGCCTTGCGGGCTGCGCGGGGCTCCGATAGGCTTCGCCAGCATGCCAGCTTCCTCGCGCCGCTCCACGACGGCCGCCGCGCCGCGTCAGGCGCCACGCGACGCGGCGAAGGGGACGAAGCCGGCTGACCTCGATAACGTCACCCGCGCGTACCAGGAACTTCGACGCGTGATCGTGTGGGGACAGCTTCCACCGGGCGCGCGCATCTCGGAGCGGATCGTCGCCGACCGGCTGGGACTGAGCCGCACGCCGGTCAGGAGCGCGCTCCACCGGCTCGAGCAAGAAGGATTCGTCGCCTCTGTCGGCAGTGGCCGCGAGCGCCGCCTCGTCGTCGCACCGCTCACGATGCACGACGGGCAGGAGGTGTATGCGCTCGTTGGGCACCTCGAGGGGCTGGCGTCGCGCATCGCCGCAGGGCTGCCGGCCGCCGTGCGGAGCGGCCTTGTGAAGCGGCTGCGCACGCTGAACGCCGCGCTCGCCGCACAGGCGAGCACGCACGGCGACGCGGCGCACTTCTTCGACCTCGACAGCGAGTTCCATCGCGGCTACGTCGAAGGAGTGGCTGGGCCGCGCCTGCTCGCCCTGCACCGAGCGATCAAGCCGCAGAGCGAACGCTACTCCCGCCTGTACGCGAGCGTCTTCCTGAATCAGGTCACGACGTCCGTGCGCGAGCACGAGTCGATCATCCGCGGCATCGCCCGCGGTGACCGGGCCGGTGCACAGCGAGCGGCCGAGATGAACTGGCGAAACGCCGCCGAGCGACTCGCGCGGGTGATCGAGCAGCATGGCGAGCGCGGGAACTGGGAGGCGTGGGGAGAGCAGCCGCTAGCGACCGATCTCGTCGTGCTCGACCCGTCCGGCGGTCGAACGCGGAGGAAACGTTCGGCGTCCTGACGGCGGAGGACGTCGATGCGCGCGCGCGTGCGCTGGACGACGCCCAACCGCTCGTACGCGAGCACGCCCACGCTTTCGCGCGTGCCCCGCACTAAGGCTGCCGGGTGAGCACCACCACACCCCCGGGCGACGTCGCCGTCATCCGCGCGGCGTCGATGAAGAAGTGTACCGACGCTTGGCCCTGCCCCCCCACCGTCGCGAACCGGTGCTCCCTTTCCGGCACCAGCTCCGTTGGCATGTACGGCTGCCCCGCAGATCGACGATCCGCCCCTTCCGGTTCCACACGTAGATGTTGGTCGCTGCTCCGCGCTCGAACTGCAGCTTGATCGTCGTCGCCGCATAGGCGTCCGCCGTGGGTACGGTGCCCAGCACCTCGGCGCGCTGGAAGGCGCCCCACCGTGCGACCCGCTGTTGCATCAGCCCCGTCTCCTGCTCCTGCATCTCCACGAGCGGTGGCGCGCCCTCCACGGCCTCGTGCAGCCACGAAGCATCACCCTGAACCAGCCGCGCCACGATGGAATCGGACTTCGCGTTAAGGGTGGTCGCGTCGGGAAGCGCACGCGGGGTACCAGCGAGAAGCGACCAGGCAGCTTGCCCTTTCGCGTCGACGACGAGCCGCCCGTTCTCGACGTGAAGCGACAACGAGCCGCCACCGGGCACTGCGTAACGTCCCGCAGCCGCACGAAGAGCCGCCGCCCCTACAGCGATACGTCTTGCTGGCAGGTCGTAGGGTTGCCCGAATACCATCCACGACACGATGCGCGACGCCGGCGTCGCGGTGAATTGCGAGTTGGAACTCGCTGACGACGCTCAGCGAACAATAGATTCGTGAGCGCACGCAACGACGACTATCACGATATTCTGGCCGCGCTGGTGGCCGAGGAAGCGCGTTTTCTGGTCGTCGGAGCATACGCACTTGCGGTACATGGATACCCACGCGCCACGATCGACATCGACATCTGGATCGAGGCGAAGCACACGCACACGATCTAATGCGTCGAGGTGTGCCTTGCGGGCGCTGGCTGTTGCCGCAAGCGCCTGCAAGGGACGGTCGCGCGAAGTGATCCGGGCCAACACGGCTGCTCCTCCCGCAACGGTCGCGGCGCCCGCTATTGGCAACGCGGTGGATGTTCCCGCAGGCGACTCTGCCACGTTTGACTCGCGTGAGTACCTCGGGGCGACACTGCGTTCTCGTTCGCCCACTATCACAGGGTGGCGGCGGCACGGTGCCCGTGACCTGCCTGGCTGTCGTCGCCGAGCGCGGGTCTCCCTGGCTTCGAATAGTCTGCACAAAATCGGGTCCGCACTTCAACCGCCATTTGTTGTTGACCGTGAGATCGACGCGAGAACGTGCGCTCCCCGAGGATCGAGACGCTCCCGTACTCTCCGACCCAGGACGCGCCGGCGGCGCCTTGATGAGCTAGCGACGGGTGACGGCGTCGGGGGGGAGACCTCACCGGCGGCGCGCAGAAGGCGCAGCCGCTGGTTCTCGGGACTGTCGAGGATTGGATGGTGGGTGGGACGTTCAGGCGTGGGGCTAGGGCGCCACGCAATCCGTGGAATTCGCGCCGGCCACCGTGCCGAGGTTGAACGATGTCGCGGTGGAGCAATACTGGATCACAACCGTGAGGGCGACGCCGGTCTGTCCGACGGGATTCGGCGAACTCGGTCCGAGACGCGTGATCAGAAGCTGGTTTGCCGATGATTTCCGTGGATCGGTCGCGCACGTCGGCAACGTGGTGGCGGTGCCACCAGAGCCCGCAGCCGCGCATATCGCGGCGAAGTATCCAACGCTGCAATTGCTCGTGAGCACCAACGCGGTCGATCCGGTTCCGAATTGCCCGTCGTAGTTGTGCGAATGATTCAGCATCAGGAGCGAACTCGCCGGGCACACGCTCCCCGTATAGCTCGTCGGCGTAACCGATTTCACATCGATCGGCGCTCCCGTCGCCCCACCGCTCCAGGACGCAGTGATCATCACCGCGGGAAAGGTGTCCTTGGCGGTCGGAGCCGTGAGCGAGTCCACACTGGGACAACCGCTCAACACAGCCGACGCTGCAATGATACACGCGAGGCGTTTCACAACAGCGGGCATCTTCCCTCTTGGTAGAGAGTGGCGGCCGTATGCTTCCTGGCTATTAACTACCGCTCAGCCTGCTGCCGCGCAAGACGCGAGTCGAGAGGTCACGCGGCACTCGTTCGCACAGCAGAGCCGACACGACCGCGTGCAGCATTGCGCGTCCTGATGTGCGTTACCATGCGGAATCGACCCGGTAGAGCTACCTTGCCTCCGCACTGGTGAGGTGGAGGACGTGCGTCCGCGTGGCGAAGCTCTGGCCGCGCTGAATCCTTGGCAGGATCATCGGTGGACGGAACGAACGAAGAGCCCCTTCAGTACTGGCCAACTACTCGTGGCGAACCCTGCAGCCTGCGCACGAGTTCCGTGAGATTCTGGATTACCGTGATCCGTCCAACGGGATCGGTGTGCACCATGACGAAGGTGCGACCGTCGGGCGACACGTCATAGTTGGAGTGCGGCTGCGCCGCGTCGTATTCGTCGGCACGAAACAGGTTCGTTCGGGAAATGACGGCGAGGGACGGCGACGTCCGAATCACGGCGCTCGTGAACATGGGATGCGCGCTGAGCGCGGCGCGGTAGAACAGTTCGTATCCGTCGTGCGACCACATGGGTTCGGATCCGCCGGCGATGGAGACCTGAATCTGATCGTCTCCGTGGAGCGGTCGCACATACACCTCGCTCTGGCCCGAGCGATCCGATGTGTAGGCTACCCAGCGTCCATCCGGTGACACGTCGGTCCACTGCTCGTTACCCGGTGTGACAACTACCGGCGTGATGTGCTTTGCGGAATCAACGATCACGATATCGGTGCCCGAATTGGGCTCCATGTTCGTCGCGATCGTCAGGATGTTCTTGCCGTCTGGCATCCAGCGGCCGGGCCATGCGAAGATGCGCTTATCGGCGAGCAGGACCTGCGTGACGCCACTGCCGGGACGAGTGCTGAGGATCTTGTAGACGCCTTCCTTGACGGACGCGTACAGGATGGACTTGCCATCAGGCGCCCACGACCCATCATGCGCGTCGTGCTCCGACGTGACACGCGTCATGCTTGCGGTCGCGCGATCGATCAACCAGACGTCGCGGCCATCCGCCGTGGCGAAGTCAACGAGGACCGATTTCCCATCCGGGGAAAACCTCGGCTGGTGGAAACTTCGCCGCTCGGCAGTGATGGGGTGTGTCAAGCCGCTGCGATCAACGAGCAGGAGCTCGCGCGGCTGGGTGGGGACATAGGCGATGGTACCGTTGGCCGCCACGGCATATTGCGCGATGCCGGAGCCGCTCAGCGATACGTCCTCCGCGATCTGCACCGCGGGGCCCGCCGGTCGATGCGCGGCGATATCGAAGGGCATTGCGTTCAACCGCCCATCGTTGCGCACGAAAACCAGAAACCCCTTGGCGTATCGTGCCTCGGCGACGGCGAAATCCAGGAGCTGGGTCGTCCTGCCCGTCGTGAGATCGAGCGAGTAGAGCAATCCATCATTGCTGTCGTATTGCTTGACGAGCGCTTCGCGGCCCGACGGTAGCATCTGCATGATCGCCAGCCGGCTCTTGAGCGTGTCGCCCGCGAACCGTCGCCGCACCGTACCGTCCACGCTGAGCTGTGACAGCGTGCCGTCGGTGGTAGAGTACCACATCGTCCCGTCGGTCGCATGCGCGATGAACGGCGTGTACGGCACGCCCGGAACGGGTGCGGGCGCACCGCCGATGAGGTTCACGCGATACATTGACGCCTGTAACCGGTCGCCGAAGAACAGGGTACGTCCGTCCGGCGCGAGATGAAGACTGTATCCGCCCTCCGTGCCCTTGACCGGCTTCGACTCGATCGCATCGAGATCGTGCAGCTCGACAACGCTCGTCTGCGAGGTGTTCGAGTAGTAGACGAGGCGCGAGCCATCCGCCGCGATGTCGATGAGCCGCGAGCCACCGGGAAAGCTCGTTCCGGCAGGGACCACGATGGAAAGCCGCGACGGCGGCTCTGACACTTCCAGTGCCGGCTGGCGCAGCGAAGCCCACGCGGCGAGTCCGCAGGCGAGAAGGAGAGCAACGCCGAGGCCGGCCATCACCGAGCGGTCATTAGAACGTGTTGGTCGCGCTGCCATCATTCGCGCATCTGTCGACACGAGCGCCGACGCGAACTCTTGAGCCGAACTCCAGCGATCGGCCGGCAGTTTCTCCAGCGCTCGGCGCACGGCCTCCGCCGTCGCAGGCGTCACCGTGCGGCGATGTTGGTTCAGGGAAGGGGCCTCTTCCGTCATCACCTTGGAGATGACGCTCTGCGCCGACGGCCCCACGAACGGCGGCTGTCCGGCGAGCATCTCGAACGTCACGGCGCCTAGCGCGTAAATGTCGGCGCGATGATCGACGCCACGCTCGCCGGCCGCCTGTTCGGGCGCCATGTACTGCGGTGTGCCGAGTGACAGGCCCGTTTGCGTCATCCGCTCCCCGCCGGCGGTCTTCATGGCCAATGCGATGCCGAAGTCCGCGACGAGCGCACTGCCGGACTGCAGGAGAATGTTTTCCGGCTTGATGTCGCGATGCACGACGTTTCGGGCGTGCGCGTATTCCAACGCGCCCGCAATCTCCGTGGCGATGCGAAGTGCATCGGCAACGGGAAGCTGCCGTTCCCGCTCGAGTCGCGCGCGAAGTGTTTCGCCGTCAACGAACGGCATCACGTAGTAGAGCAACCCGTCCGCAGTGCCACTGTCGAACAACGACAGAATGTGCGGATGCTGGAGTGCCGCGGTGAGCTCGATCTCCTTTAGAAAGCGCTCGGTCCCGATGACCGCCGAGAGTTCGGGATGGAGCACCTTGATCGCGACGTACCGGCGATGTCGAACGTCCTGAGCGAGATACACCGTCGCCATGCCGCCGTGGCCGAGCTCGCGCTCGATTCGGTAGCGGACGGATAGATGCGGGGAGAGGCGGTCCATGAGGCTCATGCTCGACGGGGCTCGTTCATGTCGTCGGGTGCGAACGCAGCTCGCAATCGACGGCTGCGCGCCGGTCGCGCGACGAACCTGCCATCGGAGTCGATGATCGCGCTGGCGCGGGGGGAAGCCAGCCGTCCGGACTCGGTGTGCTCGAGAGCCACCAGGCGCCAAGATCCCAGCTGGCGTGACGAAGAGATCGATGCCTACGTCTTCGAGGGCCGTTCGTCGGCGCTTCTTCACGAAAGAGGTTCATCGTGCGTGGGAAGCTCCGTCATGGGCGAGCGTCGGGCAAGCCCGCACCGTCGCAACGGCTTGGCAAAACGACGGTTGGGTTCGACACCCACGGTCCCCACGCTCGATGCAGCTCTCGATGCAGCTGGCGACCGTTGGACCGTTCGGACACGCAAAAATCCGCTACCGAGACCGGCAGCCGATGTTCGTAAGTACTTTTGACAATGACATCCAGAGCGGGCGACCGGACTCGAACCGGCGACGTCCAGCTTGGGAAGCCGCGCGCTTACTACGGCAAATCGCTATACTCGCTACGAACAACGACTTCGCAAGCGCGTGTGGGCACCAACGATGGTCCCTGCTCGCAGGAGTTACGGACGCGCTGACTGCATCAGCGCCTCGATCTCGCTGATCTCTCGCACCGCCGACGTGATGCGCTCGACGCTGCGCGGCGTCGCCATGTAGTCGTCCTCGATGCGCACGCCGATGCCGTCGTACGTGGCAATCACGCTACGCATCTTGGCAATGAACGCGCGGTTCTTGGGTGTATCCGAGAGCAGCGTGAGCCGGCGCGCGTCGATGTAGATACCCGGCTCGATTGTGAATGCGTCGCCGGGCTTGATGCTTCCTTCGCCTGCGCCGCCGCGCCCCGAGTACTGCGTCGCATCGTGGACGTCGAGGCCAATGCCGTGTCCGACGCCGTGGAAGTAGAAGAAGTAGCTCTGACGGCACGGCGCCGCGCTCCGTGCGCAGCGATCGGCCCATGGGGGATCGAAGGTTGCGTCCGGCGATTCGATCAGACCGAGCCGAGTGAGGCCGCGCGCGATCGTCGCGCTCGCGCTGTCGCCCATCGCGCTGCCGGGCGCGCCCAACGTAGCCGCGCGCTCCGCTGACGCCTGCGCGTCGCGGACGAGTTGATAGATCGCGCGCTGCTCCGAAGTGAACCGACCGCTCACAGGCACCGTACGCGTCACATCCGCGCTGTATCCCTGGTGCGCCGCGCCGACGTCCATGAGCACGAGCTTCCCTGCCTCGAGGGGTGCCTTATCGGCGCGGTGGTGCGCTGTCGTCGAGTTCATTCCCGCACTCACATTCGTCGCGAACCCCGGATGCGAATCACCTCCGCCCGAGCGAAAACCCGCTTCGATCATCGCCTGAACGTCGTACTCGTGGAATCCCGGCCGGATGCTGCGAATCGCGTTGTTCACGCTCTCCGACGTAATC
>JANYIN010000111.1 GCA_025362035.1 Gemmatimonadaceae bacterium
TTGCCGCGCGGCAGGCGAATCTTGAGCGAATGGCCGGTGGCCTCGATGAAGGGGTTCTCGGGATGTTTCTGCGCCACGGCGGTGTTCCACATGCGCGCGTAGCAGCCCGCCTCCATGCCGAGTCGGTCCCAGCGTGGCGCCGTATCCCAGGTGTACTTCTCCTTCCAGCTCTGCGCGCCCGGCTTGGGCTTCGTGATCTTGTTCCACGGGTGGTACGGCGAGAGCGGATGGCCTGCCGGATCGGTGGGGAAGTGCTGCTGCTGCCCTCCGCCGGTCCATTCGTCGTAGTACGAATGCTCGACGAACTCCTCGATCCCCATGTTGATCTTGTGGAGGTCGGTCGTGACCAGCTTGCCCTCGACGATCGCGCCGGGGGTGGCCCAGCGCGCGTTGCCCCACTCGTTGGCGTTCTTGTACGTGGTGTCGTAGACGCCCGGCACGTCGAAGATGCCGGTGTCGATCATGTTCGCGCGGCGCGAACCGACGAGCTTGTATTTCGGATCGGCCTCGTAGAAGAAGTCGGTGATGTCGTCCCAGATCGCCGCCATCTTCTTGCCGTAGTCGAAGAACTGGCTCAGGCGCACGTACATCTCGTTCATCACCGTGAGGTTGATGGTCGAGCTCATGCCGCCCGGCACGATGGTCTGGGGGTGCGGATACTTGCCGCAGATCAGCACGTACGCCTCGCGTGCGACCCGCGTCATCGCCAGCGCCTCCAGGTACAGGCTGCCGCTGAGCGGGTTGAGGTCGGTCATCAGGTCGAACATCGACTTGTAGCCGTGGACCTCCGTGCGCTTGGCCGCCGTGCTGCGCGCCTTGTCGAGCAGGCCGGGATTCGTCCCCTCGACGATCGCCGCCGAGTAGTCGGGACCGGCCAGCAGGTGCAGGTGCAGCGGGTGGTCGTACAGGAATTCCAGCGCCAGCGCAAGGTTGCGCACGAGCACGCCGAGCGGCGGAGGCTCGCAGCCGATCGCCATCTCGATCGCGAGCGCCGAGCAGGTGGAGTGCACGCCGCCGCAGACACCGCAGGCGCGACTGGTGATGTAGATGGCGTCGCGCGGATCGCGGCCGATCATGATCACTTCATAGCCGCGAAACAGCGTGGCGACCGAGCGTGCCTCGAGCACCTTGCGCTCGCGCACGTCGGTGACCGTGTGGAAGGCGAGCGCACCGGCCACGCGGGTGACCGGGTCGTAGTCCACGTCCTTGATGTGGCCATTGCGCTTGACCAGCTCGAGCACCTTGTCGTGGTCGAGCTGCTTCGGCACGTTGGGAGGCGCGGCGACCGCGGTGGCGTAGGGGTTCCCCACGCCGTCCTTGAGGAAGGCCTTCCCCTGCGCGTCGAAGTCGATCGGGAGGTTCTTGAAGCACATGGGGGTCAGCCGAGCTTGAAGACGGTGGCGACACGCCCGAGATGGCGGTCGGCGGCCTGGAGGCCGGTGAGAAGCTGGACGAGCGCGCCGTTGATGGTCGTGAGTTTCTCGGGCAGCGGAGCAGTGTGTCCGGCCACCGCCTCGAGTCCGTCGGCGATTGCGGCGATGCTGCGCCGCGCCGCCATGAGCTGCACGGCGATGGCGATGAGGTAGCCCGCGAGGGCGACGACGACGAGCGCGGTCGTGATGAGCGTCAGGGTCAGCAGCATGACATGGCCTCAGGTCACACGTTGCGCGAGCACGTTGGCGGCGGTGTCGAGCTTCTGCGAGATGTCCCCCGCCACCCCGACCATCGCCGAGCCCACCGAGATGGTGCTGTCGAGCGCGGGAATGTGCCGGGTGTTTCCCGCGATCCCCGCTGCCGCCGTGAGCGTGGCATCGGCGTAGCGACGAATCGAGCGGGCCGCCACGAACGTCCGGTGCAGCAGGTACACCGACAGCGGGACGAATATCACGAGGGTCACGATCAGACCCGTCCACCAGATGGTGAAGACGGCGTGGGGCATCATCGGCTCGCTCATGGCGCCACCTGCTTCGACACGGCGGCAATCACGCCGCCGAGGTTCCCGTCCACCACCACGAGTCCGTCACGGACCTTCGTGAGCGTGCCATTCAACCGCGTGACCTGGGGCGCGATCATTCCCGTCTCGGACTCGATGGCACGCACCCCCATCCGGATCTTCGACAGGAAGCTCGCCTTGACCCCGTACCCCTTGTCCTCCCCGCCGATCTGCTCGAGCTGGGTGGTGATCAGGTCGAGATACACGAGCAGTGCGACGAACAGCGCGACGGCGCCGATCAATGAAAAGAGCGCCAGCAACGTGAAGGGAGTCATCGCGCCCACGCAGGTCCGAGGACGCATTTGGGGCAGCCGGGACACTGCTCGGCGTGCTCCTGGATGGCGGCGGTCGCACCGATGATGCCGACGCTCGAAGACGTCTTCGTCCTGACGAGCGAGGGAGACGACCGCGCATGAGCCCTCGACCGCTCTCGTCAAACGGCACATCGCTCGTCGAGGTGCGCGGCTTGACGCGCCGCTTCGGAGACTTCGTCGCCGTCGGCGGGATCGACTTCGACCTGCCGCGCGGCAAGGTTCTCGGTTTCCTCGGGCCGAACGGCTCGGGGAAGTCCACGACGATCCGCATGCTCGCCGGCCTCCTCGCGCCGACAAAAGGCACGGTGATCGGCTTCGGCGGGCTGGACGTCACGAAAGACACGGAGCGCTGGAAGGCGCGCCTGGGCTACATGAG
>JANYIN010000127.1 GCA_025362035.1 Gemmatimonadaceae bacterium
CCCCGTAGCGGCGCCGCCGCCTGGCACACCGCCAGCAGCTGCGCCACCGCCTCGCCCTCCGCCACGTCCGCCTGCACCACGTCCACCGCCGCCCCCGCCGCGCGCAACGCGGCCACCGCCGCCGCCCCCGCTCCACTCCCGGCGCGCCGCCCCGCCAGCACCAGATGCCGCGCCCCCGCGCGCACCAGCTGCCCCGCCACCGCCAGCCCCAACGCCCCCAGCCCGCCGGTGATCAGATAACTGCCATCCGCCCGCACCGCAGGCGCCGGCGTCCCGCCAAATTGCAGCACCACCTTGCCGATCTGCCGCGCCTGCTGGACGTACCGGTAGGCCGCCACCACCTCCTGCACCGGAAACACCGTCTGCGGTAACGGCCGCAACTCGCCCTGCTCGAACCATTTCACGACCTGGCCCAGCGTGGACCGGATCAATTCCGGTTCGCGACCCGTCGCGTCGTCGAAGTCAAAGACGAAATAGCTCACGTCCGGGCGCTGTCGCCGCACCTCAGCCTCATCCCGGATGCCGAGCTTGCCGATCTCCACGAAACGGCCCCCCTGCTTGAGCACCGAGAAGCTCGCCTCGATGGCGTCACCCGACAGCCCGTTCAGCACGACATCCACGCCCTGACCGCCGGTGAGCCGCATGACCTCGTCGACAAAGTCGAGCGTGCGGCTATTCATCACGTGCGTCACGCCCTGCGCCTGAAGGAACTGCCACTTGTCCGGGCTCGCCGTGACGAACAGCTCCGCACCGACCATCTGCGCGAGCTGCACGGCCGCCTGCCCGACGCCGCCTGCGGCGGCGTGGATCAGCACGCGATCGCCTCGCTTCAAGCGTGCGAGCTGGAGCAACGCGTGATGCGCCGTGAGGAACACGGTCGGAAGGGCCGACGCCTCGTCAAATGTCAGTCGCGCGGGCATCGGCACGACCATCGCGCGCGGGACGGTGACGAAGCTGGCACAGCTCCCGGCGGCGGGCGCCATCACGAGCTGACCGACCGACAGATCCTGGATTCCGGCACCGACCGACGCGACGATTCCCGCACAGTCGAATCCCAACGGGACGTCTTCGGCGCGATGAATGCCGCTCAACGCGTAATGATCCTTGAGCATGCCCAGCGCAATCAACACGTCGCGAAGATTGAGAGCACACGCACGTACCTCGATCTCCACCTCGAATCTCCCAGGCGCACGGCGCGATAGCGGCGTCAGGCGAAGATTGTCCGGACTCCCGTATTCGGTGAGCTGCAGCTTCACGGGTTCATTCGACGGCTCGTTCGTCTCCGCCGGGACTGAGACGAGCCGCGCCACGTAGCGCAGCTTCGCTCGCAGCGCCACCTGTGCCTCGTCTCCAGCGGCGGTGAGTTCGTCAACCAATCCATCGACGTCGTCGCTCTCGGGCCGCGAGGGCAGATCCACACTCACGCACTTAAGGTCGGGACGCTCCACCAAGAGAGTGCGCGCCAAGCCCCAAAGCGGCGCATGCGTCACCCGAACGCTTTCGCCGTCAGTGACTGTCTGCGCACCTCGCGTCACCAGCCACAGCCGCGTGCTCGGTGTGCTGGCGAGAAGTGCCTGCACAGTATGAAGCGCTCGGACGCTGGCACGCTCGACACTATTTGGAACATCGGAATCCGGAAGGTGATCATCCGCTTCGACGAGATGGACGACGCCTTGCCATTGCATTGGCTCCGCTGGGGGCGCGGTCGCCACGACGCACGCCTCACCGTGCGCGCGTAGACGCGCGGCAAGCTGCTCACCGAATGACGCGTCGTCGGCAATGATCAGCCACTTGTCCGCTCCGCCGGGAAAGGAAACCTCGCCCGTGATCGGCTGCGGCTGCCACTCCAACTGATACAGCCAGCCGGCCATGCGCCGCTTCAGCATCGCGACGCGCGACGCTGGCCGCATCTCGAACCCCTGAACGCGGAGTAGTTGCCTCCCGCCGCGCTCGGCCAACGTGATGTCCCACTCGTGCGCCGCGGTCTGTCTCGCGTGACACCACCACGCGTCGCCATCGGCGCTTCGGAACGACTCCAGCCGCTTGAAGCCCCGGGGCAACATCGATCCCGATGTGGCATCCTTCCCCCGCGTCGCGCCCGCGACTTCGAAACACGCGTCGAGCAGACCAGGATGCAGCCAATCGTTCGCGACGTCCACCGAATCAGGCCGCCGCAGCAGCGCGAGACACTCGCCGTCACCCAACCACGCCTGGTCCGTCCACCGGAACGCGGGTCCCAGCTCCACCCCATCCTTTCGTGCCGTCGCTTCCGGGTCCACGGTCGAATGGCACCGCGCCTGAATCTCGGCCCACGCCAACATTGGAGCGCGAGCGTCCGATCCCTCACGCAGTTCACCCGTGACATGCGTGATCATCTTCTCGGGCGAGCCCTTTCCCGGCAGACTGATGATCTGGAATCGCGCTCCCGTCTCGACGCTGGCACCGCTCCCGGGAGAGAGCACGGCCTGCACGACGCGCTCTTCGCTGCTGGACAACGGCAACGGAGCGACGAACTGCACGTCGCACATGATGCTCGACCGGTGGCCGAGCAGGTCCGCGGCATTGAGCATCATGGAGACGAAGAACGCGCCGGGCGCGACGACTTCATCGAATACACGATGGTCGGCCAGCCACGGAAATCCAGCGATGGATACCGGAGTCGCAACGACGGTTTCGTTCACGAGCGGCGACTGGGTGATGGTGCTCACCAGTGGCCTCAGCATTCGTGCGGTGTCGCGCCGCCACTCCGGCGCTTGCGTCAGCCAGAAGCGTTGCCCGCGGAACGGATACGTCGGCAGCGGAACCCGTTTGCGAGGATACTCGAGGTCGAACGCGAGCCAGTCCACTTCGACACCGCGCGTGTACAGCGCGGCCAGCGCGTCCAACATCTGCCGCCACTGCGAATGCTCGGGATCCAGGCTCGCCAGCCACAGCGACGCGTGGTCGGCGAGGGCGCCGCGGCCCGCGTCGATCAATAGCGGTCGCGGCCCGATCTCGAGAAACACGTTACATCCGTCGCTTTGGAGCCTCTGGAGGCGTCTGGCGAGAGGCTCGCTGGACGCTTCGCTCGCGCCTGTTGCCAGCGCCAGTGCTTCATCCAGTCCGATCTCGCCCGTTAGACACGGCAATACGCACGCACTTTCACCGTGGGCCAGCGCCATCGCGGGCCGTATCCCCCATGATTGCCAGAGCGACGCGAGCGCGTACTCGACGACGAACGCGGACTCCTCCGCGTCGTGCCGAATCGCCCGGCAGTCGTCAACGGCGCGACGAAACACGGGCTGCGTTGCGTACAACTCGCCCTCGCAGTCCATCGGCAACCCGGAGAAGAGAAACGCAATCTGCGGCGCGGGCGCCGTGACGTGGCTGGCGCGGACGCTCCCCAATTGCGCTCGCAAGGACTGCAAGTCGTTCGCGACGATGGCCGTTCGATGCGCGAAGTGGCTGCGTCCCGTGTTCGCCGAATACGCGATGTCGCACAACGAGGATTCGGAACAGGACGCGCTGGCCAGCGCGTATCGATGCGCCAGCGTTCCCAGCGCCTCGTCGTCGCGGGCCGAAAGCGTCATCACGTGGAGCGGGCGCTCCCTCGTCGACAGTTTCGCGAGCGGTTCCGGAGCCTCTTCGAGGATCACATGTGCGTTGGTGCCGCCAAGTCCGAAGGAGCTGACGCCGCCCAGTCGCCGACCGCTCGTGACAGTCCAGGGTTCGCATTCCCGCGGCAACTCGAAGCGTGTGCGCGCAATTTCCAGATGCGGATTGATGTCCGTACAGTTGAGATTGGGCGGAATCACGCGGTGCTGCATCGAGAGCACCATCTTGATGATTCCCGCCGCTCCCGCTGCTCCCTCCAGATGACCGATGTTGGTCTTCACGGCACCAAGACGGCACGACCCCGCGTCGCTCGGCGCGCCGTACACTTCCGCGAGCGCCTCGAATTCGATGGTGTCGCCCACCACGGTGCCTGTCCCGTGCGTTTCGACGAACGTCACGCGCTCGGCCTCTACCTGCGCGTTGCGCAAGGCGCGCCTGATGACGCGTTGCTGGGACAGGCCGTTGGGCGCCGAGATGCCGTTGGTGCGACCGTCCTGGTTGATGGCGATCCCACGAATCACCGCCAGGACGTTGTCATGCGCGGCGAGCGCGTCGTCCAGCCGTTTCAGCACCATCAGGCCGCAGCCCTCGCCACGGACGAAGCCATCGGCCCCGCGATCGAACGTGCGGCAGCGCCCCTCTCGCGAGAGCAGAAGCGACTTGGCCCCCATTACGTGCATTTCCGGCGACAGCATCAGGTTGATGCCGCCGGCAATCGCGACGTCGCTCTCGTGCTGGCGGAGGCTTTGGCACGCCAGATAGAGCGCAACGAGCGCGGAGGAGCACGCCGTGTCGACGGCGAGGCTGGGGCCGTGCAGATTCAGGACGTAGGAGAGCCGGTTCGCCAGGATGCTGTCGAGATTGCCGGTACTCACGTACGAATCGACTCCGGACAGCTGTGCCATTTGGAGCGCGTAGTAATCACCAACCATGTGGCCGATGAACACCCCGGTGTTGCTGCCCGACAGTCGCTCCGGCGCCTGCCCTGCGTGCTCCAGCGCCTTCCACGCGGTTTCGAGAAGGATGCGTTGACGGGGATCCATCTGGATCGCCTCGCGCGGCGAGATCCCGAAGAACGCGGCGTCGAAGTGATCCACGCGATCCACGAAGCCACCCCAGCGCGAATAGCTCTTGCCCGGTGCCCGCGGATCGGGATCGTAATACGCATCCACGTCCCATCGGTCCGCAGGCACCTCGGTGATGGCGTTCTGTCCGCCGGACAACAAGCGCCAGAACTCCAAGGAGCCACGGGCGCTCGGAAAGCGACAGCCTATTCCAACCACGGCGAGTGGGTCGGAGTGCACCTGTTCGCCGTTCACGGCTCAACGGATGTTACGAGCGCCGCTCCAGCTCCCGCCTGCGACGTCATCTTTTCCCACAGCGCAGCCGCGAGAGCGTCGATGGACGGATAGTTCCATAACAGCGTGATCGAAAGCGACAGCCCAGTGAGTTGCGCCAGCCGACGTTGCAGTTCAGCGGCGCGCATCGAATCGAACCCCATGCTCTGAAACGAGGCCGAGCGCTCGAGCGCCGGCAGCTCCTGCTGCAGGGTGATGGACGCCTGCGACCGAATGGCCGCGACGAGCACCCCGATCTGCCGCGCGCGGCCATGGCGCGACGCCGCCGTCCACGTGCGCGCGAATCCCTCGGCGTCCGGTTTACCGAACGATGGCGGAACGCCGCCGAGCTCCTTTCGCAGCAGCTTGCCGGTTGGACCGCGAGGCAGCACGTCACGAAACTCGATGAGGCGTGGAACCTTGAAGACGGCGAGACGCTCGCGGCAATGGGACATGATCTCGGCCTCGCTGCATGTGCCGTCGGTCACGAGCACCGCCTTGAGCAGAACGCCAAGCTCCGGCACGTCGATCCCCAGCACGGCCGCGTCCCGAATACCTGGATGATTGTGCAGGACCTCTTCGACCTCGCCGACGTCCACCTTGTATCCACCGACTTCAACGAACGACTGCTTGCGTCCCGTCATGATCAAGTGGCCGCGCGCATCCACGGTGCCAATGTCGCCGGTGTCGTAAGATCCATCGCGGAACGCGCTGGCGTTCAGCTCGGGTCTGTTGTCATAGCCCTGCGGCGGAATGACGGGGCTCTTCACCCAAATGTGGCCCGTTACGCCGCTGGGTACCTCGTGACCTGAATCGTCGCGAATCGAGAGTTCCACGTTGGCGAGCGGTCGCCCGAGTGAACCGAACTGCATCGTCTGCTCGCGGTCCATGTCGATCGCGATCGAACCCGCTTCGGTAGAGCCATACAGCGATCGAATCGGCAGGCCGAAGCGCTCGAGGAACTGCTCGTAGGTCCGCTGCGGCAGCACGTCGGTGGAGGACACGCAGAGTCGGACACGCGAAAGATCCGCGCCCGCGTGCGCCGGAAGCGCGGCGAGAATCCGGAATTGGTATGGAACCCCGGGATAGAAGCGAATATCCTCGTCGCGGATGAGCTGCAGCACGCGTTCCCAGCAAGCTTCGAATGGTGATTCATCCGGCTCCAGGAGCACCAGCGTGGAGCCCGTGTAGACAGCGTCGAGCAGACAGTTGCCGATGCCGTAGGAATGGCAAAGCGGAATGGTGCAGAGAATGTTGTCCGTCGCCGTGAGCCCCACGGTCTCGACGAAGTTCAGGGCTTCATAGAATAGATTCTCCTGCGTGCAGCAGAGGCGCTTGCTGGTGTCCGTGGAGCCGGACGTATACAGGTACAGCGAGCGCCCGGTGAACTCGCCGGACGGACTGGGATCGGGTCGATCTGCCAACAGCGCGTCAGGCGCGATGACGGTTGTCGGCATGCCCGCGAACCAGCCGAGTCGCGGCGGCAGAGTGATCACAATACGGGCTTCCGCGTCGGTCACGTACGCCCGTAATTCGTCGCGCGTGCCGGACGGATGGAGCGGCAGCATCACCGCGCGCAGCCGAGCGCAGGCGAAGAAGATCGCGACGAACTCGGGTCCGTTGGGGAGAATGACCGTGACGCAATGGCCGGCACGTACGTCGGCTTGGCGCAGCCCGGCAGCGTACCGTCCCGCCAGCGCGTGCAGCTCCTCGTAGGTGACGCGTCGTGTGCCCTGAACGATGGCCACGCGGCCCGGGTCACTGCGGCGCGCGTTTTCGAGCAGCCGCGTCAGCATGATGGAAGGGTTACGGAAGACAGGGGTGCCGCGGCGCCACCTCCCATCCGTGCAAGTCGTTCTGACGCGGTCGCGAGCAGCTCGCGGCGCACACAGAACGTAAAGCGCACCAGATCCTGCGCACGGCCCAGGCTCGCGAAGAACGTATCGAGTGGCACTGGCACGACGCCCACGTCGCGCGCCAGTACTCCGCAGCATTCCCCACCGCTGCCGTAGTCGCTGGGCGCGAACGACGCGAGAACGAAGAATGCGCCGTCCGGTCGAAACACGTGAAACGGTGTGTCGTCCAGCGCCCTCACCAGGAGGTCGCGCCTAGCCTGGTACTCCGCGGCAAGCTCGGCAAAGTACGTGTCCGGCAACGCGAGCCCCGCGGCAATTCCATACTGCAACGGAGTCGGCGCACAGTAGACGCTGTACTGCCTGAATCGCTCGAGGGCTTGCTGTAGTCGTTGGGGACCGATCGCCCAGCCGATGCGCCAACCCGTGCACGAAAACGTCTTCCCCGCCCCGCTCAGCGTCAGCGTGCGCTCCGCCATGCCGGGCAGCGTGGCGAAGCGAACGTGTCGTCGGCCGTCGAACACGACGTGTTCGTAAACTTCGTCCGCGATGACGAGGACGTCGAATCGCCGACAGAGGGCGGCGATCTCTTCCAGCTCCGCCTTCGAGAAGACTTTTCCGGTGGGGTTGTGCGGATTGTTGAGGAGCACCGCCTTGGTGCGAGGTGAGAACGCCGCCAGCAACGCCGCGGAGTCCAGCCGGAAATCTGGCGCGGAAAGCGCGACGGGAACCACGATGCCGCCGGCCAACTGAACGGATGGAATGTACGAGTCGTAGCACGGCTCGAAGAGCACAACCTCGTCAGCCGGATCGACGAATGACGCGAGGGCGGCGTAAACACCTTCCGTGACGCCGTTCGTTACGGTGATCTCCGTAACGGGATCGATACGCTGGTCGTAAAACCGCGCGCCGTGCGCAGCCACCGCCTGTCGGAGCGCTAGCGTTCCGGCCACCGGCGAATACTGATTCCGTCCGACGGCAATCGCGTCCGACACGGCCTGTGCAACCGACGCCGTTACCGGCATGTCCGGCGTGCCGGAGCCGAGATCCACGGCCTCGAATCGACGGGCCAGCGCACTGGCCTCGTCAAATACCGATGAGCGGTAGTTTCGCAGGCGTTCCGCGGTGGTGTCGCGCATCCGGTCGCTCATGTTTCGCGTACCACGGGGTTGGTCAAGGTGCCGATGCCCTCGATAGCCACCTCCACGCGGTCGCCCGCTCGCAGGAAGAGCTGCGGATCCCGCATGCAGCCAAGTCCGGCGGGAGTGCCGGTGAGAATGACGTCACCCGGTTCGAGCGTGGCCAATGACGAGATGTAGCTGATGAGGGTCGCTACATCGAACAGCATGTCCGACGTGCACTCGTCCTGCACGATGTCACCATTGAGCATCGTGCGCAGCCCCAGCCGATCGGGATGGGGTACCTCGTCCGCGGTCACCATCACCGGACCAAGCGGGCAGAACGTGTCGAGCATTTTGCCGCTGGTCCACTGCGAGGTGCGGAACTCGATGTCATGCGCGCTCACGTCGTTTGCGCACGTGTAGCCACCCACGTACGCCAGGGCCTCCGACGCCGCGATGTACTTCCCCTTTTTCCCGATCACCACGGCCAGCTCTCCCTCGTAGTCCACCTGCTGGCTGACGCCGGGGAGCACAATGGGCTGTCCACAGCCGACCAGCGACGAGGTGGGCTTGGTGAACAGCACTGGATATGCCGGCGTCGGCTCGTCCAGCAGCGCGAGATGGGAGCGGTAGTTGAGCCCCACGCAGACGATTTTGCCCGGCCTTGGAATAGGTGGCAGCCAAGAGCACTCGCTGATCGGAAACGTCCGGTCGGCGCTTGAAAGGGCGGTGCGCGCCGCCTCCATGCCGGCGTCGCCGCTGGTGAGGAGGGACATCAAATCCTGGCAGATACCGCCGAGATCGACCACGCGATCCTCGAGGATACCGCCGACGCTCACGCGTCCCTGCCGCTCGAACGTGGCGAGTTTCACCGGCGGTGGGGGTGCGGGTCCGGGCGAAGCGAGGGGCTCGAGGAGGTCGAGTCGATTGCCTGCGGTCATGATTAGCCCGGCGGCCGCTGTCGGTCAATGGTCGTTGGGCAGCGAGCTCGGCCTGTCCCACTTGCGCGGCATTCGGATTGCGATGGAGTCGCTCGCCATGACCAGCCGCGCCCGCGCGACGCACCCCGTCCCTCCGCTGCACGCGACCTCCGAGCTGCACGCCTGCTTCGCTGAACTCCAGACGAAGGCGGGCGCCCGCGCGATGGCCGTGTCGATCATCGATCTCGAAACGGGGGCTGAGTTTCACTGTCACGCGGACCGGTGGTTCCACGCCGCCAGCACCATCAAGGTTGCCATTCTGCTCGGTGTGTTCGGCGCGATCGTGCGCGGCGACTTGCTGCCGCAGTCGCGCGTGCACGTGCGCAACCGCTTTCTGAGCGCCGTGGACGCCACGCCCTTTCGCGTGCAGCTCGATCGCGACGCGAATCGCGACGTTCACCGCGAAGTGGGCCGCACGTTGCGCGTCAGCGAACTGGCGGACGCCATGATCACCACCAGCTCGAACCTCGCGACCAACCTGTTGCTCGACATCGTCGGTCTCGACGCGGTCCAGCACACTCTCGATGCCTTCGCGCTCGAGGGCATCGAGCTCCGACGCGGAGTGGAGGACGAAAAGGCCTTCGAGCACGACATCAACAATCGCGTCACCGCCAGAGGTCTCGCATCGCTCCTTCGGTTGATCGGCGAGGAACGCGCGTTCAACGTGAGTGCGTCGCGCCAGATGCTCGCGATCTTGTCGGCGCAGCAGTTCAACGCCGGTATTCCCGCCGGCCTGCCCCGCGGCGCGCGCGTTGCGCACAAGACGGGCGACATCTCGACGGTAGCTCACGATGCGGGGCTCGTGTATCTGCCAGGTCGCACGCCGTACGTGCTCGTGGTGCTCACTGAATGGGACGCGTCGACGCAGGGACGCTCGTCGACGCTCGCCGCCGCGTCGCAGCTGGCCTACCGCGCACTGGTGGGAGACCGCGCGTGACGCAGCCCGTCGTCGCGTCGTTCGGCCTTCGCCTCGTGGATGGCCGCCGGCTCGACCAGCCCTATCGCAACGCCCTTTTGCCCGGCGAAGTGCTCATTGACCACGTCGGTCAAGCCAGGCTGCTGCCCCGCTACTTTTACGAGATCGATTCGTGGGCCCAGGCGCGAGATACGCGGCTCGCTCCACACTTTGCCGTGTCGGAATTCATTCACACCGACGTCCGCGAAGCCGAACCCCTCCGCGTGTTCCCACGGTACATCCCATGTGCCACCGCGCTGCTCGCCATCGCGCTCGAGCAGTTCCGGAACGAGGTCGGCACGCACGTGTTCATCGGCGCGAACGGGGGATACTGCTCGCCGCGCCACACACGTCTGGGCGGCGCGTCGCCGCACAGCTGGGGAACCGCCGCGAACATCTATCGCGTGGGGGACACCTACCTCGATAACCACGAGGTCATCGCGCGATACGCCCGCATCGTCGCGGAGCTGCTCCCCACAGCCTGGACGCGCCCCCTCGGTCCGGAAGACCAATGGACGGACGACCACCTGCACATGGACCTTGGCTACGTCGTGAGTGTTCCCCGCGAGGCCGCGGGCGAGAATCACTTCGCCTACCCGATCGCGCTCGAGTAATCCGATGTCGCCGAGTCACGCAAAGCACCCCCGCACGAGCGAACCTGCCCATCCGGCGTCCTCCTTGCCGGCCATCGGCATCGAAGCCGAGTTCACCACGGTCGTGGACGGCGTGGCGACGCCCCCTGAAGACGTCTTCGGTTCGCCGAGACACGTCGTACGCGGACCGCTGGTGCATCGCACGGGCGGATCGTATCACCTGCCCACCGGCGGCGCGCTCTACTTCGACACGGGTGTGATGGAGATCGCGACGCCAATGATCGAAATCGCGCGTGCCTGTGGCGCGCGTGCAACGCGGTCGCTTTGGGAGACGCTCGGCTTTCTGCGCCAGGAACTGGATGCGTGGGAGTTCTCGCACGGTCGGACTGTGGCGCTGCGCGGATTCAGCACGCACTACAACGTGTCGTTCGACCTCCCCCTCCGTGAGCGAACGAGCGGGAGAACGTCGGAGCGCCTGGCCTACCTGCTGACACACGTGCTCGCGATGCCGGTGATGTTGCTGGCAACGAACAGGCAGTCCACCGGCGTCGGCGTGCGGCAGCGCGGCAACCGCGTCGAGATCACCGCGGATTTCACGCCCGATCCTGCGCTCATGGCCGCGACGGCGACGCTCATCGTCGGCATCGTGCGCGACGTGATGCAGTGGCCTGACTATCTCGTCCAGCAGGTGGACGCGCGAGCGATCCCCGTGGTGGGCGGGTTCGCGCCGGTACCGCACAGCTCGCGCCGAGGGTGGGTCGCCAAGCACACGTGCTTCCCCGCTAATCCGTTCGCCTCCGACGTGGATGCGCCCGCGTGGACCACGCGTGCCGGTGAGCGTCTGTCCCTGCGCGACATCGCTCGGCGCACCACACAATATTTCTGGCCGTCCATTCGCCGGCTCGGCGACCCCAGCTCGCTGCGCCTGATCGCCGCGGTGATGCGAGGGCGAGCGGCGTCGCTGCTCGAACTCGACGATCGTCCGCTGTCCTATGACGATGCCGGGCGACTGTGCGCGTGGAACGGTCTTTTCTCTGACGCCCAGCTGTCTCGCTCGCGCTACGAGCGCGTCATCGGCCACGTCGTTGCCGGGACGCGCGTTCGCATTCGCGGCGCGTGGCACCAACCGGTGGGTGTAAAGGGGTGGACGCATGTCGTCCTCCGTCGCGAGCGCGACGGGACGCGGCTGGAGCGTTCGTTGGACGACATGCTCCCCATTTGGACGCGTGGGATCGCGGGATTGACCGTCGAACCGCAGTGACCAGCCAGCCCGAGCGCAGGCGCCAGAGCGACGTGAAGGCTGCCCCGCCGAGTGCGACCGAGCCCCTCCCGCCTGCCAGCGCCGCGACTGCGCTCGAGGTGCCGCGGCGACCGCTCGATCCAAGGCAGCAGTCGCCGCTGGTCATCGTGTCACGCATCTAGGTTCCGTGGCAATGGCCTCGGAAAGCGCCACGCGGCGCTCTCAATAGAACTGCTGCAGCTGCACCTGCCCATTACCGGTGTTGTATCCGGAGAAGCGCACCGCGTCGCCCGAGCGTAGACCGTTGTACCTGTCGATGTCGGCGCGGCTCAAGTTGTTCGGCAGCACCACGGTGATCCGGCCCACGTTGCCATCGTCCACGGTGAAGAAGCCGTTGGCGCGGTCGATCTGCCGCACGGTGCCCTGGAAGGACTGCACATTGGTGTTCGTGCCAGTGCCCGTGTTGCGCACCGACTGGTTCACGAGCACCTGGCTCGTGTAGTACGCGCCGTTGCCGTTGTCCTGAATGCTCGCGGTGACGTTGTCGCCGCGCTCGAGCGACGCCGGCGAGTAGTTCTGGTTCTGGTAAACGACCTTGGTGTTGTTGTCGTACGCTACCTGGACCGTCTGACCGTTGGACTGCCGGATGCTGATCTGCTGCGCGCGTGGGTCAACGCCCTGGACGTCCCCCGACACCTGATTGGCGCCGGCGGGGCTCAGCACGCTGCTGAGGATGTTCCCGAGCCCTCCAGTGGACGAGCAGGCCGCGAGAGTGACGAGACCGGCAGCGAGGAGCACACGCGGCGCCGCGCGCCGAGAGAATCGTTTCGAGCACATCTGTGCGAAGGACATGGAAGACTCCAGATGAGTTTCTCATCATCTAAGGCAACTGGAGTGCCGCGGCGGCGGATTCTGCCGATGCCGCCCGGCAACCTCGTGGTTGCCGGGCGGTCATTCAGGACATCACGTCATGCGGCGGCAGCTCGCGTCGCGGGCGCCGCGTCGGACTCCTCCGGCGACGACGCCGGCGTGTGGACATGTGCCGTGACGGTGGTCGTGACCGTCGTGGTCACGGGCGTCGACCCGAGCGCGGCGGTGGACGCCGAAGGCGGCGGGGCGTCTGCCGCGGTTGGCAACTGGAACGGAGCGATGAGCACCGGCGCCGATGCCGGCTCCGCCACCGGCGACGCCGCGACGCCTTTTGCCGCCGCATCGACTGACGTCTTGGCAATCGGCGACGACTTGCCGGCGATTCGCTTGGCCGACTTCCACTGCGCCAGCAACGCGATGTCGCCCGCGAGCTCCGGCTCCACGAGCGCATCGAGCACTTTGACCGCTCGGCGACCCCGAGCCGTTTCTGCCGCGAGGCCCGCGGTCGCGCCTGACATCGCGGTGGTGGAGTCGCCGCTGCTCGCGAGGCTGCCGTCCAGCGCGTCGGACGCGGCGCGGAGCCGCGTCACGAAGTCCGGGTGCAGTCCCGCCAACACAAAGGCGCCGGCATTGAGTGACGCTGTTTCGCTCATGGCGCCGGCCGCGGCGATGAGCGTGCGCGACGTGCTGTTGGCCTTCGGCATCTTGAGTGCCGCGAACTCCGGCACTTCGCGGAGCTGCACCGTGGCGACGGCAACGATGGGCCGCATGTGATTGAGCTTGAGCGCGTTCCCCAGGACGCGCTGCTTTGCGTGGTGCGCGGCGCGCGTGCGTCGGGCAGCACTTTGGTCAACGTTGTACGCCCGCAGCGCCGTCACCGCGTCGTCCAGC